>JAMWCA010000075.1 GCA_023819545.1 Candidatus Omnitrophota bacterium | reverse complement strand
ATTATTCAATATTAAAAATCCTTTATTATGAATTCTTCCAGCAAGTTTAACTTCTCTATCAATGTTGACTATCCCTCCTCTACCAATATAAATATTACAGGTTATTTTTGATGGCTTACCAAAACTATAATCTCCAAGCGAAATAACTGATAATCCATTTATTTGTCCAACTTTCTCTCCATCTGTATCAACCATAATTGTTCCTTCTTTTATCAATTCTTCAATCCTTTTTTCAATTAAATTTGACCTATAAATCTTTTCTTCAAGTGCCTTTTTTATATGTTTTTCTTTTACTATTGTTGAATTGTCCAAATCTGCCCAGAAATTTGCTTCTCTGATAAGGTCAGCAATTTCTAAAAATCTTGTAGTTAATTTATCTCTGTCTTCTACAATCCTTGAACCATATTCTATTACTTTTCCAACAGCAAATTTATCAAAATGTTTTAAATTTTCTTCTTTACATATTTTACTTATAAAAGAAGCATAATTTTTATATCCCTCTTCATCTTTATCCATAGTTAAACTGAAATCTGCTCTTACTTTAAACAATTTCCTAAAGTCCTCATCATAGGCATATAGTAAATAATAAAAAATCGGATGTCCAATAAGTATTACTTTAAGGTCCAATGGTATTGGTTTTGGCCTCAATGTTGGTGTATTTATTAATCTAAATTGTTCATTTAAGTCCTCTATTACTATTTCATTGTTTTTTAGAGCTCTTTTTAATGTTTCCCAAGCATAGTAATTTTTAAAAAGATCAAGAACTTGTAAAATTAAATATCCACCATTTGCTTTATGTAAAGCACCATGCTTTATCATTGTAAAATCTGTTACCATTGCTCCGAAATGTGGTCTATATTCTATTCTCCCACAAAGATTATAAGCAGTAGGATTTGTTTCTTTTACTACTGGAGCCCCTTTTGTTTGTGAATTATCTATTAAAACATTAACTGTATATCTATAAAGGGATGATTCTCTATCAGGAAGTTTTAATCCAGGGAGTAGTTCAATCTCTTTTTTTTCTTTAAAATCGTCTATATTCTCAATCATATCTTTTTCTACATCATCAAGATATTTACAGACATCCTTAAAATCAGCGTATTTCTCCTTTAGTTCTTTAATTCTTGGTGATATTGTAAATTCTGCTATTTCCTTTTCAAGATTATTAAGTTTTAATTTTGCTTCTTTCTCCATATCTCTTATTTTTCTTAAAACATCATTTAACTCTTCATATAACATTTCTTGCTTTTTTCTTATTTCTTCTTTTGTTTCATCACTTAGTTTTTCAAAATCTTCATCTTTTATTGGTTGTTCTTCAATTAATGGAATAAATACAATTCCTGATGGTGTCTGTTTTATTTGGAAACCAGCATTTTTAGCAGATTTTTCAATTTGGTCTAATAGTTGATTTCTTTTATTTTGAAAATCTTTTATTATTTGATTTCTATGTTCCTCATATATTTCGCTTTCAAATTTTTTCGGGAGTTCTATTTTTATTTCATTAACAAGGTCTTCCATATCTTTTTTAAATTCATTTGCTTTACCAGGTGGGAATCTTAAAATATTTGGTGTATCAGGATTTGTAAAATTATAAACATAACACCAATCATCAGGCGTTTTACCTTGTTCTGCTATTTTTTTAACTGCTTGTTCAACAGATGTTGTTCTTCCAGTTCCAGTTATACCTGTAACAAAAATATTATATCCTTTACTTTTTATTTTCAATCCAAATTCAAGTGCTCTTTTTGCTCTTTCCTGTCCTATTATCCCTTCAAGAGGCGGAACTTCTTCAGTAGTTTCAAAATTCAGAAATTTTAAATCATATTTTTGTTTTAAATATTCAACACTTACCTTATATTTTTCCATCTTAAAGTCCTTTTTTATTATGTAATCTTACTATTTAAAACTCATAAAGTCAATTTTTTAAAAAATAATTAAAAGCATCAATATTTTATTTTGATAAATTTCTTTAAAAAGATGTTTTTCATAGCATTGATAAACTTTCTTTTTTAAAGAAATAAATTGAGGTGAAAATCCTAAAATAGAAGAATTAGTTGTTTTTGGAGAACCTCCTTCATATAACCCATATATAATTGCTTCATTCACGGGTAAAAATTTTCTTTACAGGGTAATAATTTATATCAATCTATATTTTTTCAAAAATATATACTTCAATCATGTAATATGCTTCCTTTTTTCCTTTTAATTTGCTTAAAAGTTTTTCATTATAAATAAATTTTTTTTCAAAAATTTTCTTAAAATTTGTTTCAAATATCTCTTTTATTTTATCGGATATTTCAGGTCTATTAACATAATCAAGTGTTAAAAAAAATCTTTCATATTTATTCAAGTATTTATAAATTTTTTTTAAGTCATTTTCATCCTCTATCTCAATTATTTTATTTTTCCCTTTGTAATACCATTGAATTGGTGCAAGTATATCTTTATCGCAATTTTCTGTTGTAATAATTAAATCATCTACTCTTTCCAATTTTTTTATTTCTTTATAAATTTCTCTGAAAGGAATTAACTTACTTGGGTCATGATATTGAGATGTATTACCTGAATAATAGTAAAATAAAGAAGGGAAAAAACAGAGAAAAACAAGAAAATTAAAAGGATTTCTAATATTTTTTCTTTCAATACCTAAACTAAAAAATAAATACCAGAAAAAAGAAAATGAGATTAAGTTTTGTGGGACTGTTGAACGAAAAAAAGCAAATAATATTGGAATAATAATTGAAGTTGATATCAAAATTTTTTTGCTTTTATTTAGATAAGAAATTCCGTTAAGACAAGAAGGTAAAAGTATAAGATAAAGAATAACTGTCGGGATTAAAATCTTTATATTAAATGGATTTATAGATTCTCCAAGAAAAAAATAAAATATTGTATAAGGTAATCTTAAACTCATCGGAATAGGTCTTCTTACACCAAGAGTAAATTTTAATTGATATGGAATTTTTATTAACCATGGGATATAAAGTATAAAAGTCATTAAGTTTGAAAAAATAAATTTTTTATCTAAATTTTTCAGCAAACCCAAAGTTATTGTTTGAATTAAAATAATTATGAAACCGAAATTGTGAGTGTATAGAATTAAAGTATTTAATATCACAAGATTTATAAGTTTTTTTTGATTTTTATTTTCTAAATAATCTAAAAAATTATAAAAGGATAAAAGAGTCAAAAAAATGAACATCGTATATGATTTTAAAATTTGAGACCAAAGTATAAGAGGAGGGCTTATAGATATAAAAATTGACAAAAAAAGTCCTGTTTTTTCATTTTTAAATTTTTTCCCAAGATAATATCCAGCAGGGATTGTTAAAATACCAAATATTAAAGGCAAAGTCCTTAATAAAAATTCACTTTTCCCAAATTTTAACCAAAAGTGAACTAATATATAAAAAAGTGGAGGATGTGCATCATTATATGTAATATAATCAATAATCCATTTAATTGAATGCTCGCCGATAGAAATAGCAAGAAGCTCATCGCACCATAAAGAATTTTTTCCGATATTGAAAATTCTCAAAAGAATTCCTGTTAAAATGATTATAAACAATAGGAATCTATTTTTCTTTTCCATTTTGTAAAATTACGACTAAACTTTTTTCCATAAAAAATTTCCAGATGTTAAGAAAATTAATTTTTTTATCAATAAATTCTTTAATTATAAAAATTTTTACAAGTTTTAAATCAAACAATTTTGAAATTTTAAAAAAGGAGTTTTTATCAAAATGGTAAATCTGGGCTGGAATATGTAAAATACTTTTACTTTTTTCTATAAATGAGAAAATTTTGGTAATAAAAAAGAAGAAATTTGAATGTAAAGGTGTTTTTATAATTAAAAATCCATTAGGTTTTAAAAGTTTTTTACATTTTTGTAAATAATTTGATGGTTCTTTTAAATGTGCAATTACATCTATCATAGTTATAATGTCAAATTGATTTTCCGAATTTATATTGTTTATGGAACTATATACTTTAAATCCTTTTTTCTTACAAGATTCTATTGAGAATTGTGAAATATCCTGTCCAATAACTTCAAATCCTTTTTCTCTCATCAATTCTAACAATATTCCTATACCGCAACCAATATCTAAAACTTTACCCTTTTGAGAGATATAAGGTTCAATTCTTAAAAATATTTTCTCCAAATATTTTTTTCTCTGTTGGTAAGTTGGAAGATACCATCTTTCAAAGTATTTTTGAATATAGATTTGTTCAATTTTTTCAGGGATTGGATATAAGAAAGAAATTTTACAATTTTTACATTGATATATTTTCCAAAATTTAATTTTTACTTTTAATGATGTTTTTCCATCGCAAAAATTACATTTAACCATTTTTAATCAAAAAACCTATATTTTATTAAAGTCCAGACCGCTATAAAAAAATCTTTTAATCTAATTTTTTTACCTTCTTTTATATTTCTTGGATTATAACTAATTGGGACTTCATATATTATGAATCCCTTTTTTCTTATTTTAGCAGTTACTTCTGGACAAAATTCAAAGCCCTTACATTTAAGATTTATTGAGTTAATAACCTGTTTTTTAAACATTTTATAACATGTTGGTTCATCTGTAATTTTTGCATTATAAAGGATATTGGCAATTAATGAAAGGATTCTACCTCCAAGATAAAAAAGGAAGGATGACTTTTTATTCTTTCCAAGAACTCTTGAGCCATATACAACTTCAACATTTTCCTTTTCCATTAATTCAATCATTTTAATCCAGTCATTTGGATTATATTCAAGGTCAGCATCCTGTATTACAATAATATCACCCTTTACAACTTTCAATCCTTCTCTAATAGCACTTCCTTTCCCTTGGTTTTTTTCTTTAAAAATAATTTTTATTCTTTCATCTTTAATGTTTTTCAAAATTTCCCTTGTTCTATCTGTGCTTCCATCATCAACTATTATTATTTCTTTTTCAATGGGAACTTTTTTTACCTTTTCAAGAATTTCTAAAATAGTATTTTCTTCATTAAATACCGGTATAATCACACTTAATTTCATCTTTCTATACCTTTTTTCTTTTAAAATAAGTTGAACTTGTTAAATTCTTCAATTCTAAGAAACCATAAATAGATAATATTATATAAAATGGTTCAAGCGGTAATCTATATCTAATTGAAGCAAGAAAGACGATGTGAAAAATTGTAAATAAAATAATTAAACTATGTAAAAACTGTGCTTTTTTATTTTTTAAAGAAAAGAAAAATCCAATTATAAAAAATGGCATCATTATCCCAAAAGAAAAAACACTTATAAAACGATATAAAAATTTTTTTTCAAATTCAGGTGCATTTGGAACAATATTCCAGAATCTCTTGAATTTATTTTTAAGTAAATAAAAAAATCTTTTTGGATTTTCTTTTATAGTTTTGAAAGCCATTTTATAAAGAATTTTATCCCTTTCTATTTCATCAATTTCAAGTATACCTTCTGGGAAATAAGGACATGGCCCACCATCAGAATAGGGATTATTCCCTTCCCAGAAAACCCAACCGCCCATTGTTGTTCCAGGTATAAATTTATGGAAAATTCTATAATTTCTAATAATCCATGGAGAAAGAGTTAAACAAAATCCAACAACAAGGAAAATTATTTTTCTAAACTTTAGTTTTAAATTTTCTTTAAAATATAAAATATGTAGAATTGAAAAGGGAAGATAAAGTTGTAAAATTGGTCTTGTTAATCCACCAAGTCCTAAAAAAACCCCAGAAAAGAAAGAAAATTTTCCATTTTTTTCTGTGTTAGTCATTATCAAATAAAAAATACTTAAAACAGTTAAAAAAACAAATAATGTTTCTGTTAAGAGAAAACCATTATAAAAGATGAAGAAAGGATAAAAAGAAGAAATAAATGCAGAGACAATTCCTACTTTTTCATCAAAAATTTTTTTCCCTATAAGATAAATAAAATAAACTGAAAATGTTGAAACAAGAGATTGAAAGATTCTAATTCCAATAAGATTTATCTTAAATAAAAATAAAATACTGATAACTAATGGATATAAAGGTGGCCTAAAACTTTTAAGATTATTAGCAACTATAAGCCCCTTACCTGATAAAAAATTCTGCACAATTTTATAATATTCAAATTCATCATCAAAATAGAAATGATTTTTTAAAGTTAAAATGAAAGCAATTCTTAAAAAAAATCCAATTAGGAGAATAAAAACTAAAATTTTGTTTTTATGTATTCTTTCCATATTTTCAATTTAAAAGTAAAAAAACTATTATG
>JAMWCA010000074.1 GCA_023819545.1 Candidatus Omnitrophota bacterium | reverse complement strand
TCAGGAAAAATCAAAAATCTAAAGAACTTTAATCTCACTAATATCCTATCTGTAGGTGATGTGATTATGATTAAATTTAAATCTGTGGGAAAAGATATTCACTTCTCTTTAGAACAAGAGCCAGAGATAGAAGGTGCCTTAGTAGCTATAGATCCAAAAACAGGATATATTATATCAATGGTAGGTGGATATAGTTTTCAAAGAGGAGAATTTAACAGGGCAGTTTATGCAAAAAGACAGGCAGGTAGTTCTTTTAAACCCTTTGTGTACGCTGCTGCAATAGAAAAGGGATTTACACCCGACAATACCATTCTGGATGAGCCAGTAAGTTATAAATCAGGATTAAAAGAATGGTCACCCTCTAACTACGATGGAGAATTCTGGGGCGAGATAACTTTGAGAAAAGCTCTCGCCTTTTCGAGAAATATTGCTACAGTTAGATTAACTGAAATAATGGGGCTAGAGTCTGTAATAAATCTTGCTAAAAGAGCAGGAATAAACTCAGAATTGCCTGCAGATTTAACCTTAGCATTAGGAAGCCTAAGTGTATCTCCTTTAGAGTTGACATCTGCCTTTTGTGTTTTTGCAAACGGAGGTAAAAGAATTAAACCAATTGCAATAAAATATGTAACTGATAGTTCCGGCAAGATTCTTTTACAAAATGAGCCTCAATTAGATGAAGCTATAGCTCCTGAGGTTGCTCTTACTATGACAGATATGTTGAGAGATGTAATTTCTTATGGAACAGGTACCCGAGCAAATATTGGTAAGCCAGCAGCGGGTAAGACAGGAACAAGCAATGAATTTAGAGATGCTTGGTTTATTGGATACACTCCTCAAATAGTAGCAGGAGTTTGGGTAGGATATGATGACATGAGGAAAAGCCTTGGTCAGGGAGAGGCAGGCGGTAGAGTTTCAGCTCCTATATGGGCTCAATTCATGAAAGAAGCATTGATTGGTAAAGAAGAGGAAGATTTTAAATTTATGGAGATTAATAGAGAAAATATTGAAAGCCCCACAAAAGAATCTTTAAAAAATGATTTTCCCTTAAATAAATTTAAGTTAACAAATCCAAATTAGGAGCAGTGGAATGAATATTTTAATTTGCGGACTTGGAGCATTAGGTATTGTTTTTGCAGTAGCTTTAAAATTTGCTGGCAACAGTGTTTTCGGAATAACAAAGGAAAAATACTTTGAGAGTTTAAAAAATAAACCTTTAAAAATAAAGGGTTTATTTGGACAAAAGGAAGCCTTCTTAGATGGTATTTACGTAAAACCTCAAGAATTAATTGATTTAAACTTAGATCTTATTATAGTCTCTGTAAAATCATACGACACTGAAAAGGCCATAAATCAAATAAAGCCTCTAATTGGAGAAAACACCTTAATCCTTCTTGCTCAAAATGGATACGGTAATTATGAAATAGCTGGAAGTATAGTGGATAAGAGAAAAATAATATTGTCAAGAATAATTTTTGGAGCCAAGATTAATGAAATAGGTTTTGCAGAAGTTACAGTTTTTGCCGATGACATAGTGATAGGTCAGCCTGATAATTTAATTCCTTCGGAAAAACTAATAGAAATATCCCATGTCTTTAATAAATCTGGAATTCCCACCAGAGTCTCAAATGATGTATATGCAATTCTTTGGGATAAGATACTCTACAATTGTGCCTTAAATCCTCTCGGAGCGATTCTTGAGTGCAATTATGGTAGTCTGGCTGAAATGGAAGAAACAAGATTTTTAATGAATCAAATAGTTTATGAAATTTTTAATGTGGCTAAAGCTAATGAGATAAAACTTAACTGGCCCAATGCCGATGACTATTTGAAATTTTTTTATGAAAAACTTGTACCTCCCACTGCAATGCATTTTCCTTCCATGTACTATGATTTAAAAAATGGGAAAAAAACTGAAATTGACTCCTTAAATGGCGCAATTGTTAATTTAGCTAAACAAAAAATCATATCTGTACCAATAAATGAAACTATAACAAAACTGATAAGAGCTAAGGAAAAATTGTTTTATAAAAATTAATAATCACCGAAAGGCAAAAAAATTATTTTTATTTCAGCAAGTTCTCTTAACTCTTTAATATGTTCAATAAGTTTTTTATTTAATTCTCTCTCAAACAAATATGTTTCAATTTCATCCCTAATAGAAAGGAAAGGCTTTTCACCAAATTGATGCTTATTTTGCTCATAGTATTCTCTTATTTTATCGTCTGTTATAAATATTTTTGATTTTATTTTTAAATCAATGTAATTTTTAATCGCCTCTTCTTCATCTCCCTCTAAAAAAATTTTTTTCGATTCTTTCAATAAAAGTTTTCTGTTTATCATGAGTTCAATTATTTCATTGGATGAAATATTAGGTAATTTTTCCTTAATTTTAGCTCTAAATTCTAAAAAATCTTTTATTGTTATTGCTTGATCATCCACATAGGCAACTACTCTATCTATTATTTCTCCAGAACATATTGGCAGACATATAATATTAAAAAGCATGACCAATAGTAAAATGAATTTCACTATGGGACTCTCCCTTCTGTCTGTTAAGTTTATAACCATAATCAACTCTTATAGGTCCAACAGGTGTCTTATATCTTAGACCGACACCAGTAGTAAATTTGAGTTTTGAGGGATTTACATCCCCTACCCTATTCCACACATTTCCTGCATCAAGAAAATTCACAATAAAAAAGTTTCTACCAAGAGATGTTCTTAACTCCATATTCCCCATAAGGAAGACATTACCTCCTGTAGGTTGATCATCTCTTTTTGGTCCCAGTGTATTTTGAGCATAACCTCTTACAGTATCTCTTCCACCGAGAAAATATCTCTCAGAAATAGGTAAATTGTCAGTTTTACCATATAACCATGCCCATCCGCCTCTTAAGGATATAGCAAAAACTAAACCTTCATATAATTCGGTGTATTTATTTAAATAAAAGGAAGTTTTTAAAAAATTAAGTTCAGATCCAAAAATTTCTGAACTGAGTTTAGAACTCAAACCTGCAAGCCATCCTTTTTTTGGATCAAAGGGATTGTCTCTGTCATCATATATTAATGAAACCTTAAAACCACTTATGAGGATTCTACCTATATCTTGATCTGATAGTATCACTTCAGGTAATATATCCCAAATTTTTGAATATGAAATTTCATAATCTAATTCAGCTTTGAAATTTTCCAATAATCTTTTTTCAAAACCTGCTGATGCACTGAATCTTCTCAATTCATATAAGATATCTTTAGTATCAATATTCTTTACTCTCCTGTCTTCAAAATTTAGGGAAGTTTTAAAAATAAGATCTTTCCAAAACCAGGGGTCAATATAAACAATAGAGCTTCTTTTTTCAATTTTACTTAACTCAATTCTTGAATAGATTTGTTTGTTAATTCCAAATAAATTTATGTAAGAAAGCTCCATAAAACCCTTGACTTTTTCATAATCTCCATAACCAAAACCAAAGTCAAAGGCACCTGCTGGTACCTCCTCGAAATCGTATATAATGTCTATATAATTATCCTGTTTTTGATAAATTATATCTATTTTTGAAAAAAGACCTGTTTTGTAAAGTGACAGTCTTTCTTCTTCTAAAATATATGGATTAAAAGGTTTATTTTCCTTTTGGAAAAGTCTTTCATATATAAATCTTGTCTTAGTCTTTCTATTGCCTAAAATTATTGATTTTTTGAAATATTTCCTCTCTCCGGGATTAATAATGAAAAAAATGTATGCTTCATCATTATTTATTTCGTAATGGCTTTTTACATTAACTTCAGCATATCCCTGTCTTTGATAAAAATCAATAATTTTTCTCTTTATTTCCAATAGGATCTCTTCAGTAAAAATTTTATTATTAAATTCTTTAGTTAATTCCCATACTCTATCTTTCATCACCTCATTCGCAATTTCTAAATTGATAGTTTTTATTTTTATTTGTTTTCCTTCACTAACTTTAAAAATTATCTTGATTTTCTCATCTTCTTCTTTAATTTCAGTCTGATAAATCTTTGCATAATAATACCCTTGTGCTTTCAAAAAATCCTCTATTCTTTTTTTATCATTTTCTAATTCTTCTAAATTAAAAGGTGAATTTGGAGAATTTATAATTATTTTGTTAATATCCTTTTTTTCCATTTTTATTTCATCAAACTTTAAATAGATGTCCTCAATAATTTTTCTCTTCCCTTCATTAATCACAAAAATAAGATTAATCATCTTGTCTTGCTTTTCTAAAATTGGGTATATTTTTATTTCTGAAAAACCGTTTAAATAGTACAGGGAAATAAGACTATTGGTTATATCCTTAATTATATTTTCATCAAGTCTCTCTTTTAAATAAGCATTAAGGAGGTTGTTAAGATCTTGTCTCTTTAGTTTTTCTACTCCAATGAAATCTACTTTTACTTTCTCTCCCTTTTTTAAATTAATTAATATTTTACCCTCTTTAAAAGAATAGGCAATGGTTGAGTTAACAATACCTTGTTTTTCAAAGTAATTTTTGCATTTTTTTACAAAATCCTCCATTTTTGTTTCATCAAAGGGAGCTCCCACAGAAAGAGACAATAAACCCTGGAGGAATTCATCTACATCACCTTCCCAAATTATCTCTCTAACTGTCAAGGGTATACCCTCTCTTATGGTAAAGGTAACTATACAAGATTCCTGAGAACAGTCTGTATTAAAAGTTATCTGACTTTCAGGATATCCCTTTTTCTTGAGGGTTTCCCTAATGTGATTTGAAGATTTTTTTAATTCAACAATCTTTAATCTATCTCCAATTTTAAAATTTAAGAGTTTTCTCAAAAATTTATCATCAAAATTTTCATTTCCCTCAAATTTTATTGATTTTATAGTAGGTTTTTCCTTTACCCTTATGGTTATTTTTTTGTTGTTTTTTTCTATAATAATGTCTTCGAATATATCTTTCAAAAAAAGCCTTTTTATCCCTTCAGAAATTGCTTCTTTAGAAATCTCTCTTTTATTTGTTAAGTCTAACAAATACAAAAATTCTTCTTGACTCATTGATCTGAGTCCTACAATTTCTACCTCAAAGATTTCCTCTCCATATGAGAAACAAAAGAAAAGTAATATACTAATGAAACTCAAGACGAAACTTAATAGCACCAGAAAGTCCTCCAATTTCATCTCTTAAACCCAATAGGGAGACACCCTTTTTAATTATGTATTCTATTTTGATTATTTGTTCCGTGGTAGTCCCAGCTCCTGTAGAGTAAGTTACGTTTAGTTTTCCATTTAAGAGCTTTTTTCCTATGGTTACTCTTGGTGTAACAGTACCGCTTGTCTTAGAAATAGTCGGTTCTACAGAAAGAGTATCAAAACCTGTTATTGTTCTCACTCTCTCTTCAATCAATCCTTGAATTTGTCCAGTAATAATAGAAGTTGCCTCGGATACTCCAGGAAGTCCTCTTTTTGATGGTCCATTCTGCCCTATTAATAATAGATTTAACAATTCATTCTCTGCTAAAGGAGGATTAGAATTGAGAATAAGATTAAATTGATCAATGTAACCGTTAATGTTAAGATTGACATTGTATTGAGATACATAGCTTTTGGCAGAGATATTTAAATAGGGTCTTATAGATTTAGGATCATTAAATTGAATAAGTAATCTTTGTATTTCAAATTTATTACCTCTAAAATAAATCCATCCTTCTTTTGACATTATCCAGCCTAACAAAGAGGGATTAGAAAATGTTCCTTTCAGTAAGAGATCAGCTTTTAAAAACATGTCTGCAAGATTGTTATTTATGGAAAAAGAATCAGACTGTAGTTTCAAATTTAGAGCCAAATTATTCAACCAGCTATCTTTTTCAAAGGAGCTTTTAATTCCGTTTGATTTAAGAGCTAATTTTACAAAATCTATATCTTCTCTATAAACTCCCTTATTAATACTGATGTTACCTATTAGTTGAGGATTAACTGCAGAACCTGTTAAATGAAGCTCTCCATTTAAAAATGCCCAAGAACGGGGTGAAAAAATCCATCTTATATTATGTAATGTTCCTGTTAAGGCATATCTTTGAATTGAGAAATTTTTTAGATAAAAACCTCCACCAATTTCTATATTACCTTCTGCAATTCTGCCCCTTGCTTTTTCAATTAAAATTCTGTCTTCATTAAATGTTACTAAACCATTAATGTTATTTAAAGTAGGAATATCCTTTTTCAGTGTTATTGAACTATCTATCACATTAACTTCACCTACTATTTCAGGATTTTTTACTTGTTCATAAATGTATAC
>JAMWCA010000073.1 GCA_023819545.1 Candidatus Omnitrophota bacterium | reverse complement strand
CCAGAATATAAAAGAAGGAACTTTGATGAAGTTGCAGAAGAAATAATAAAAAATTCAGAAAAGTTTAAAATAGAAGATATTGCTTTTTATGACGATGCTTTACTTTTCAATTTTGATGAACATCTTTTTAAAATATTGGAAAAAGTTAAAAGATATAATAAAAAATTAAGATTTCATACTCCTAATGGAATCCATTCTAAATTTATAAAAAAAGAAGTTGCTTATGTTTTAAAAGAAACAAACTTTAAGACAATTCGTCTTTCGCTTGAAACAATTGATAAAAATAGAGAAAAAGAATCAGGGTATAAAGTAAATTTTTCTGAATTTGAGAGGTCTGTCAGATATTTAGTAGATGCTGGGTTTACGAAAGAAGAAATCGGAGTTTACATCCTTGCAGGTCTTCCAGCACAAACACCACAGGAGGTAATAAAAACAATAAAGATATTGAAAAATTATCCTGTAAAAATAAAGATAGCAGAATATTCACCAATCCCTGGAACAGTTGATTTTAAAATTGCTCAAAAACTTTATCCCAATTTACCCCTTTCAAATCCGCTTTTTCAAAACAACTCAATTTATCCTTTATGGAACTTTGAAAATAAATGGGAAATAATAAATTATATAAAACAATTAGCAAAGAATTAAAAATAAAAAGGGAGGATTAGTATGGAACTATCAATATGGAGTAATTTTTATAATGATTTACATTATGGAGAAGCTTTGAGAAAAATAAAAGAATCTGGATTTAATTTTTCAGAGTTGTCAGATAGTCATTTTGCATATATATTTATGAAGAAAGAATTTGAAAAATTAATTGAAATAAAAGAAAAAATAAAAATAAATACATATCAAATCCATGCTCCAATATTATCTCTTTACGAACCCCAAGAAAAAGAAATTATTGAAAGATTAGTTGATTTAGCAGATATTAGGAAAGAGATAAGAGAAAGAGAAGTTAATTGTATTATTGAGTATATTAAATGGTGTAAAGTTGCTGGTGTAGAATGTATTGTTGTTCATCCTGGTGGAATAAAGGGTTATGACACTTGGGATGAATTTAAAAAGATAGAAGATTTAAATTTGGAAAGTTTCAAAAAAATTGCTGAAAAATCTGAAAAAGAAAAAATAAAAATTGCAATAGAAAATTGTGGTTTGAAAATTGGGACTAAAAAATACTTCCCATATAAAACAGCTGAAGAATTATTACAACTTATAGAGAAAATTGGTTCAAAATATATAGGGATTTGTCTTGATACAAGTCATGCTAATGTTGTAAAAGCTAATATTAATGAATTTATAAAAACAGCAAAAGAAAAGATATATGCAACACACATAAGTGATAATCTTGGAGAAAATGATGACCACCTTTTTCCCTTTTCAGGAAAGATAAACTGGAAAGAAGTTATTGATGCATTAGATGAAATAAAATTTAATGGAATTTTAAATTTTGAAGTCCCAGGAGAAAATAGATGTCCATTAGAAATAAGAGATATTAAAATCAAATATGCTTTTAAAATAGGAAGTTATTTGATAGGGAAAACAAATTTATAGGTTTTGAAAATAAAGGAATGACTTGAATTTTCGTCAAACACCTCGTAGGTGAAATTTTAGAAAACTTGACAGGTTTTAATTGATAATATATAATTTCAAATATTTATGAAAAAAGGAGGTAATGATGACTGCTATAATTGGTGGTGTAATAGCAATTGCAATAGGTATATTGCTTGCTGTCCCAGGGCCACTTGGAAAAGCAACTTTATGGTTTATAGGCGGAGGAATAGTTGTTTTACTTATACTTGGAGGGATAATTGCTATAGCAGCAGGTATATCAGATATAAAAGATAGAATTGAAGAAAAGAAAGAAAAGGAAAAAGAGAAAAAGGAAGAAGAAACAAAAATTGAAGAAAAAAAAGAAAGTTAATCCTCTAAAACAAGGTTTATAATTTTGTTCTTAATGTAAATTTTATTGATTATTTTTTTCCCTTCTAAAAATTTTTTAAATTTTTCATGATTTTTTATCAATTCATAAATTTGTTCTTCATTTAAATCAGGGGAGATTTCAATGTTTCCTTTTATTTTTCCATTTATTTGAACACCTATATTTATTTTTTCTTCAATAGTTTCAATTTCTTGATAAGATGGCCAGTTTTCATTAAATAAAAAATTACTTCCATTCAAATCCTCCCACATTTCTTCACATATATGAGGAGTAAAAGGATAAAGAATTTTTATAAATTTTTTCCAGCAATCAATTAGAATATCTTTTGAGAAATTTCTATTATTAATTTCTTTGCCCAAATAATTAATAAACTCCATCATTTTTGCTATACATGTATTAAATTGAAATTCTTTCTCAATATCTTCAGTTACACCTTTAATTAACTTATTTATCATAAACTTTAGTTTTTCATCGTTCTTTTGATTCTGTTCTTTATAATTCGTAATTTCATTATGTAATCTCCAAACTCTGTTTAAAAATCTCCAGCAACCTTCAACTCCTTTTTCACTCCATTCAAGATCAACTTCAGGGGGAGCAGCAAAAAGTATAAAAAGTCGTAAAGTATCTGTTCCATATTTTTTTATCATATCTTCAGGGTCAACCACATTTCCTTTTGATTTTGACATTTTTGCTCCATCTTTTATCACCATTCCCTGACAGAGTAAATTTTCAAATGGTTCTTCAAAATCAACAAAACCTAAATCATATAAAACTTTTATAAAAAATCTACTATAAAGTAAATGTAAAATTGCATGTTCTATTCCACCAATATATTGATCAACAGGCATCCAGTAATTAACTTCATCTTTATCAAATGGTTTATCTTTTATATCTTTTGATGCGTATCTTAAAAAGTACCATGAAGAATCTACAAAAGTATCCATTGTATCTGTTTCTCTTTTAGCATCACCTTTACAAACAGGGCATTTACATTCTAAAAATTCATTAACATATTTTAAAGGCGATTCTCCTTTTCCAGTAATTTTTACTTCTTCAGGTAATTTAATAGGTAAGTTTTTTTCATCTTCAGGAACAACCCCACATTTTGGACAGTAAATTATAGGTATAGGTGTTCCCCAATATCTTTGTCTTGAAATGCACCAGTCCTTTAATTTGTAATAAATTGCTTTTTTCCCTTTATTTATTTTTTCAAGATACTTACATACTTCTTTTTTTCCTTTTTCACTATCAAGTCCGTCAAAAATCCATGAGTTAATCATTATCCCAGGGTTTTCATATGCTTTTTCAATCTTTTCAGGAATTTCTTTCCATTCAGGATTTTTTATTACAATTTTAATAGGAAGATTATATTTTTGAGCAAATTCAAAGTCCCTCTGGTCATGTGCTGGGACTGCCATTACTGCGCCTGTTCCATATTCCATCAACACATAATTTCCAATCCAAATAGGAATTTTTTGTTGAGTTATTGGGTGAATTGCAAAAATATCTGTTTCAACTCCTTCTTTTTCAAGATTTAAAATATCAGAAACAGTTAAACTGATTTTTTTGACTTTATCTAAAAAAAATTCTATTTTTTGTTTTTTAGGACTTATTTCAATCAACTTATTAACTAAAGGATGGCCTGGAGATAATACGATATAGGTAACGCCCATTAATGTATCAACTCTTGTAGTAAAAACACTTAAATTTTCATTTAGTTCTGGAATATAAAAATATATTTCACATCCTTCACTTTTTCCAATCCAGTTTCTCTGCATAGTTATTACTCTTTCAGGCCAGTTTTTAATTTTATTGAAATCAAGCAATCTTTCAGCATATTCAGTTATTTTTATAAACCATTGTTCAAGATTTTTGTTTTCTACAATTTCTCCACATCTCCAACATCTTCCATTAATTACTTGTTCATTTGCAAGAACTGTTTGACAGGAAGGACACCAGTTAGCAGGTGCTTTCTTTTTATACACAAGACCTTTTTTGAAAAATTGAATAAAGAAAAACTGATTCCATCTATAATATTCATCGTCACATGTTATCACTTCTCTTTCCCAGCAATAAGAAATCCCAAGTCGTTTTAACTGTCTTCTAATTGTTTCAATATTTTTATAAGTCCATTCCTTCGGATGAATATTCTGTTTAATTGCAGCATTTTCTGCTGGAAGTCCAAAAGCATCATATCCAATAGGATGTAAAATGTTATAATTATTCATTACCTTATATCTTGCGACAACATCTCCAATTGTATAATTTCTAACATGTCCCATGTGTATCTGTGCAGATGTGTATGGAAACATTTCAAGAATGTAAAATTTTTTCTTTTCAGGGATATATTTTGCTTCATATAATCTATATTCTTCCCATTTCTTTTGCCATTTGATTTCAATTTCTTCTGGGTTATATTTTTCCATATTTTTCTCCTATTTTTTTAATAATTTCAATATTCCTTTTATCCTCTTTCAAACTTACTTTAGGTGTTTCAATTATAAAAGGCAAATTTCCAAAATAATCATCTTTTATTATTTGCGTAAACCCTTTTATACCTATTTTCCCTTTTCCTATATGTTCATGTCTATCTTTTTTTGAGTTTAATTCAGTTTTTGAATCATTTGCATGAATTAATAAAATATAACTTAAAGGTATAAATTTTTCAATATCTTTTTTTACTTTATCAAATTCTTTCAAATTATACCCTGCTTGAAAGGCATGTGCAGTGTCAAAACAAATACCATAATCATTACCAATTTTTTCAAATAAAAAAGAAAAATGTTCAAATTTATACCCAAGAGATGTTCCTTGTCCTGAAGTATTTTCTATTAAAATTTTTATATTAAATTTTGGTAAATTTTTAAGTAAATCAACAACATTTTTCATTCCATTTTTTTCTCCATTGCCTTTATGGAACCCTGGGTGGATAACATAAAAATCTGCATTTATCTTTTCACTTTCTTCTAATTGTTTTTCTAAAAAATTTATAATTTTATTCTTTTCTTTAACCTTACTTACAGCAATATTTAATATATAAGGCATATGTATTACTACAGGTTTTATCTTTCTTTTCTTTATACTTTGCGTAAATTTCTCTATCTCTTCCTCTTTTCTTATTTTACTTTTCCAACTTCTCGGATTTGAAAGAAAAATCTGGAGACAGTTAGATTCTAAATATTCACAAAATTCTATAACCTTTGCTAATCCTTCCCCAATCCATAAATGTGCGCCTACCTTCATGAAAAAATTTTAATTTTTTAATATCTATCAGTCAAAATTTGACAGAAAGGTTTACAATGTTATACTTTAAACTTTAAAAAGGAGGGAAAGATGAAAATAGGTTGTCAAGAGACGCTTTTACCAGGAAATAGTATAGAAGAAAAATTTAAAATTGCTAAACAACTCGGGTTTGATGGTATAGAAGTTATTGGAAGAAACTTGCTTGAAAATCCAGAAAAAATAAAAGAATATAAAAAGGTCTCTGAAAAACAAGGAATTAAAATTTCAAGTATATGTGCTGGTTATAAGAATTTTCTTCTTGAACCAGAAATTGAAAATAGAGAAAGAGCAAGAAAAGAGATTAAAAATTTGCTTGAAATAGGAAAAGAACTTGAGGCAGTTGGATTAATTCTTGTTCCCATATTTGGTGGGCCAAAAATTCCAAATCTTGCTCCATATAAAGATGCTTATGAACTTGAAAAAGAATTATTACTTTCTCAGCTACCAGAAATTGTTGAAAAGGCAGAAGAAATGCAATGTTGTTTATTACTTGAACCACTTAACAGATATGAAACACATTTTCTGAATAGATTGGAACAAGCTGTTGAATATTGTGAAAAAATAAAAAGTCCATATTTAAAAATAATGGCTGATTTTTTTCATATGAATATAGAAGAAGCAGACATTTCTGCTTCAATTAGAAAAGCTGGGAAATGGATTGCCCATGTTCATCTTGCAGATAGTAATAGAATTTTACCAGGAATGGGTCACACTGATTTTGAAAGCGGATTTAAAGCACTCAAAGAAATTGATTTTAAAAATTATATAGTTCTTGAATGTGGAGTGCCAGAACCAAAAAGAGAAAATCTTGAAAAAAGTTTAAAATTTATGAAAGAAATATTGAAAAAGATATAAAAAGGGGGCAAGAATGGAAATTAAAATTGGATTTATTGGTTGTGGAGGCATAGCAAATGCGCATATGAATGCTTTATCAAAAATAGAAGGAGTAAAATTTTTGGGAATGTGTGATGTTGATGAAAATAGAGCAAAGGCAGCAAGTGAAAAGTTTGGTGGTAAATTTTATACTGACTATAAAAAAATGCTTCAAGAATTAGAATTGGATGCATGTTTTATATGCTTACCTCCATTTGCTCATCAAGG
>JAMWCA010000072.1 GCA_023819545.1 Candidatus Omnitrophota bacterium | reverse complement strand
CTTTCAATTATTGATTTTATAGCAGCAGAACCTACATTTTTAATTGCAGCAAGACCAAAAACTATGTCATTCCCAAAAATTTTGAATTTTTCATCACTTTCACAAAGGCATGGTGGCAAAACCCATATATTCATTCTTTCGCATTCCTCAACATATTCAGCAATTTTATCCTGATCTCCAATTTCACTATTCAAAAGTGCTGTCATAAACTCAAGAGGGTAGTTTGCTTTTAGATATGCAGTTTGATAGGAAAGTAAAGCATAACCAGCACTATGTGATTTATTAAATCCATAACCTGCAAAATTTGATATATCTTCAAAGATTTTTTCAGCAACTTCTTTTTTAACACCGGTTGACATAGCACCTTTTACAAATTTTTCTCTCATCTTTTCCATTTCAGAAGGTATTTTCTTTCCCATAGCGCGTCTTAAAACATCTGCTTCTCCCATAGTAAAATTTGCAAGTTTGTTTGCTATTTGCATCACCTGTTCTTGATATAGTATTACACCATAAGTTGGCTCAAGAATTTTTTTCAGAATTTCAGTTTCGTATTTAACTTTTGATGGGTCTTTTTTTCTTTCTATATATTCTTTAAGCATTCCGCTTTTCATAGGTCCTGGTCTATATAAAGCCAAAACTGCTATAATATCTTCAAATTTTTGTGGTTGTATTTCTTTCAATAAATTTCTCATTCCTTCACTTTCAAGTTGAAAAACACCTATCGTTTCTCCTTTTGATAGTAACTTATATGTATTTTGATCATCTAAAGGGAATTCTTTAATTTCAATTCCTCTTCTTTCTTTTATAAAGTTTATAGTATCCTCTATAACAGAAAGAGTTTTAAGTCCAAGTATATCTATTTTTAAAAGTCCAATCTTTTCTATACATTCAAATTCGTATTGAGTTGCAATTTCACCGTTAGGACCTTTAAAGAGTGGGACATATTCACTTACATCTTTTTCTGTTATTACAATACCAGCAGGATGGATTGAAGAATGTCTTGCAAGCCCTTCAAGTTTTATTGAAATGTCAAATAGTTGCTTTATTCTCTCATCATTTTCCTTCAATAGTTTTAATTCTGGATTTGCTTCTATTTCATCTTTTAATGTTGAATGTTCATAGGAAATTAACTTTGAAATTCTATCTGCTTCAGAAAATGTAAAATTGAGAACTCTTCCAACATCTTTAACAACTGCTCTTGCCTGCATTGTTCCATATGTTCCTATTTGACAAACATTATTTTCTCCATATTTTCTCTTAATATATTCAATAATTTCTCCTCTTCTTCTATCGCAGAAATCAATATCTATATCTGGTAAACTTATTCTTTCAGGATTTAAAAATCTCTCAAAAATAAGGTTATAAGAAACTGGATTTATCTGAGTAATATCAAGTAAATAAGCAATTAAACTTCCAGCAGCAGAACCTCTCCCAGGACCAACTCTTATCCCTTTACTTTTCGCATAATTTACAAGGTCATTTATTATCAAAAAATATCCACAAAATCCCATTTTTTTTATAATTTTAAACTCATAAGAGACCCTTTTTATAATCTCATTATCACTTTTTTCATCTAAATTATTTACTTCAATTCCAAATTTTTCTCTTAAACCTCTTTTAATTAATTCTTCAAGAAATTCTTCAACTGTTTGATTTGATGGTGGTTCAAACTTTGGAAGGTAATACTTGTTAAAATCAAAAGTTAAATTACATTTTTCACTTATTTCAACTGTTGTATCAATTGCTTCTGGTATTTCTTTAAATCTTTCAATCATTTCTTCTGGTCTTTTAAAATAAATCTGGTCTGTTTGAAATCTAAATCTATTAGGGTCGTCAAGTTTGGAACGTGTTTGAATACATAATAAAACTTCATGTGCAAGTTTATCACTTTTATGGATATAATGACAATCATTTGTAGCGACAAGTTTTATGCCTGTTTTTTTACTTATCTCAATTAAAAGTGGTATAATTTTTTTTTCTTCCTCCAAATTTAAATACATAATTTCAAGATAAAAATTATCTTTCCCTAAAATTTCGGAATAAAGACCTGCAGTTTCAAGTGCTTTCTGAAAATTATCATTTTTAAGATACCATGCTATTTCACCTTGAAGACATCCTGAAAGTCCAATAAGCCCTTTAGAATATTTTGAAAGGACTTCCTTATCAATTCTTGGTTTATAATAAATCCCTTCAAGATATGAAATAGTAGAAAGTTTCATTAAGTTTTTATACCCCTCCTGTTCCTTAGCAAGAAGTGTTATATGAAAAGAAGATTTTTGTTCATCCATTTTTTTTTCAAATCGTGATTTTGGAGCTATATACATTTCAATCCCAATAATAGGTTTAATTCCATTTTCAATAGATTTTGTATAAAATTTTATAACACCAGCCATTGTCCCATGGTCTGTAATAGCAAGTGAATTCATTCCAAATTTATGGGCAAGGGGAACAACTTCTTCAATTCTGCACATTCCATCAAGTAAACTATATTCAGTATGCAAATGAAGATGAACAAATTTTTTCATTTTTCTTTTTGAAGTTTTTTAACTGATTGATATATTTTACCTTCAGTTTTAACACTTGGAGCAATAGCAATTTCAACAAGTTGCATTTCTCTTATATTTTTTGCTCCAAGACAGGCCATTGATAATTTAAGAGCACCAATTAAATTTTGACTTCCATCATCAACTTTTGCAGGTCCAAATAAGATTTCTTTCAAAGTTCCAGTTGTCCCAACTTTTATTCTTGTGCCTCTGGGTAAGTTTTCATCACTTGTTGCCATTCCCCAGTGATAACCTCTTCCAGGAGATTCTACTGCTTTAACAAGGCCAGAACCAATCATAACTGCATCAGCACCACATGCAAATGCTTTACAGACATCGCCACTTGTAACCATACCTCCATCTGTTATTATTGGAACATATCTTCCTGTCTTTTTAAAATAAAAATCTCTTGCAGCAGCACAATCAGCAGTTGCAGTAACCTGTGGAACTCCTATTCCAAGGACTTCTCTTGTAGTACAAGCAGCACCAGGACCAATTCCAACAAGTAATCCAGAAATACCTGTCTGCATAAGTTCATATGCAACATCAAAAGTAACACAATTTCCAACTAAAATAGGAACGCGTGCTTTTTTACAAAAGGAATTTAAATCAAGTGGTTTATATTTTGTTGAAATATGTTTTACTGTAATAACAGTTGCTTGAACAACAAAAATGTCCACGCCACTACTTTGGGCAATCTCAAGATATCTTTCTGCATATTGAGGGATACAACTTACTGCACAAATAACATTCCCTTTTTTTATCTCTCCTATCCTTTCTTCTATTAAATTTTCTTTAACTGGCTCTTTATAAACATTTTGAATAATTTGTGTTGCTTGTTCAGGAGAAGAAGAAATTATTTTCTCAATTACCGAATAAGGGTCTTTATATCTTGTATAAATCCCCATAAGATTCAAAACTGCAATACCTCCCATCTTTCCAAAAAGAAGTGCAAATTTAGGGTCAACTACACCATCCATTGCAGCAGCAAAAATAGGAATATCAAGTTTAAAAGGGCCTATCTGTGTAGTTATATCAACTTCCTCTGGATTTATAGTTAATGTTCCTGGCACAAGAGAAATATCATCAAAACCATAACAAACACGTGCTTTTCTATTTATTCCTATCCACATTGCCATTTTTTTCTCCTTTTTAAAAATAAAATCTTTTTCTGAAATGTTTTATTTGGGCTATTATTTTATTATATTATTTTTTGCCTTTTTTACCAAATCTTCTTACTTTAAACCTTTCAAATATTTTATAATTTTAAAAAGTTCGTATATCTGTTCAGGTGTAAGTTGTTCAACACGCCTTTGAGGTGAAATATCAATAGTTTTTAATTCCTTTTCAATAATTTCTTTATCAATATTAAAAACTTTTTTAACAACATTGGTCAAAATTTTTCTTCTATAACTAAAAATTATTGGAAGAAAATCATAAAATCTTTTTTCATCATCAAGTTTTATTCTTGGCTTTCTCAAAGGAACAATTTTAACAACTATTGATTCAACTTTTGGTTTAGGATAAAATACATTTTTACTTAGATGGTAACATATTTTCGTATCTGTATAAATATAAAGCAAAACAGAAATAGGTCCATAGTTTTTACTGCTTGGTTTACCTATAAATTTTTCTCCAACTTCTTTCTGAACAGTTAAAAGAGCAAGTTTTATTTTTTTATGAAATTTCAGAATATGAAAGACGATTGGAGAACTCAAATAATAAGGAGTATTTCCAATAACTTTAACCTTCCCTTTAAATGAATTCCAAAAACTTTCATCTGACTGTAAAAAATCTTTTTTAATTAAATGAAAGTTTCCACAATCTGAAAAATTTGTATTTAAAATCCTGCAAAAATCTTCATCTATCTCAAATCCATAATATTCCTTAACTTTATTAACAATTGCCTCTGTTAGAGAACCAAGTCCAGGCCCAATTTCAACAACTACATCATTTTTACTTAATTCTGCAAAAGAAAGTAATTTATCCCTTGAATTTTTATCAATTAAAAAATGTTGACCTAAATTTTTTTTTATATTAATCTGTCCTTTTTCAATTAATTTTTTTATTTCTTTTAAAATTAAAAATTTCATTTAAGAATTTTCAAAATAAAATCATATGCACAAATAAAACTTTCTGGGTTTGCTTTATTTTTATAAGCGATATCAAAAGCAGTCCCATGTCCAGGACTTGCTCTGGGTAATTTTATTCCTGCTGTGAAATTTACAAGTTTCTCAAAATAAAATGTTTTAAGTGGTATAAGTGCTTGATCATGGTATATGCTTATTATCAAATCAAAATTTTTTCTGAAAATTGTATCTGCAGGAAAGGGCCCTTCAATATCTATTCCTTTTCTTTTTATTTTTTCTAATGCTGGTTTTATGATTTCAATTTCCTCTTTACCAATAACTCCCTCTTCTCCTGAATGAGGATTTATCCCACATATTCCAATTTTAGGTTTTTTTATTTTTATCTTTTTCAAAAATTTATACCCAATTATTGCCTTTTCAATTATTAGTTTTTCATTTAAATATTTAAAAACATCTTTCAATGGAATATGTGTTGTTAAAAGTAAAACTTTATAATTCCCTGCTATCATTACCATAGCATATTTTTTTTCTTTCAATCTTTCAGCAAGTAATTCTGTATGACCTGAATAATTATACCCAGCAAGATTCCATGCTTTTTTAGATATCGGTAAAGTTACAAGTCCATCAATAATTTTTCTTTTCCAAAGTTCTATCCCTTCAATAACATATTTAAAAGATGCTTTTCCAGATATTTCATTATCAATTCCAACTGGGAAATTTTTATTTTTTATAAAATTTATATTGTAAACATTCATAAAATTTTCATCAATTTCTTCCTTTCTCTTTATTTTTTTTATATTTAAATTCAAATCTAAAATTTCAATATTTTTTTCAATAACTGAAATATCGCCTATTATAAGTGGAATAAAATCTTTAAATTTTGTTATTTTTTTGTATCCTTTTAACAATATTTCAGGACCTATACCTGCTGGGTCTCCTATTGTTATACCAATAATTTTTTTCATCAAAGGAATTTTATTGGAATTTGTCTTTTCAATTTTTCAATAAATTCTTTATATAAATTTGAATATTTGATTTTAAAAATCCTGTCTTTTGCCTGTCTGTAACTTTCTATTTTATTTGGATTTAATTTTCTTTTATCATTAAGATATATAACAATCCACTTTTCTCCAATTTTAATAGGAGAGGTTAATTTTCCTTTTTCCAATTCTGAAATTTCTTTTATAATTTCATCTATAATTTCTGAACTTTTAAGTTTTGCAAATTCCATCTCTTTTAAACTATCTAAATTAAATTTTTCAACAAATTTTTCACTTTCTTTTTCGCTATCAAACCATTTGAAAAAAAACTCATATTCATTGTATTCCTGTTCAATTTTTTTTATTTCATTAGCAATTTCAAAAGGAGAAATTTCTATTTTTGAAAGAATCTCATTTTTTATAAGTTTCTTTATTTTTAAATTATTTTCAATTTCCTGTTCAATTTGCTCAATTTTTATCTGACTTTGTTTAAGATAATCATAAAACTCATTTAAAGAAGGGAAACTTTTTTTAATCATATCTATTTCTTCTTTTATCTCTTCTTTACTCACTTCTATTTTATTTTTTTCCGCCTGATAAAGAAGTAATTTTTCTTCAATTAATTTCTGTAATGCTAAAGAAAAATCAATCTTATCTTTTTTACTTCTATAAATTACTTCACTTTCAAAAATTGGTTTATTTCCAACGACAACTATA
>JAMWCA010000071.1 GCA_023819545.1 Candidatus Omnitrophota bacterium | reverse complement strand
ACCTGTTTACTATCTTTCTTATATAATTTTCTCTTGACAAATTTGTTTAATTTGTTTAAAATAAATTAAACAAAATGGAAAAAACAATTATAAAACCTAAAAAAAGATTGGAAGCAATAGATTTAAAAGAAATTTATGAATATAGAGAACTTTTATTTTTTTTAATATGGAAAGATATAAAGGTAAAATATAAACAAACAATATTTGGAATAGGATGGGCGATTTTACAACCACTTTTTATGATGACAATATTCACAATATTTTTTGGTAAGTTTGCCAAAATTCCATCAGATAATATTCCATATCCAATTTTCTCTTATACAGGTTTAATTGTATGGAGTTATTTTGCAAATAGTTTAATTTTCGCTACAAATAGTGTTGTAGAACATCAAAAAATAATAACAAAGATATATTTCCCGAAAATCTTATTACCTCTTTCTTCTGTTTTAAGCCATCTTGTTGATTTCTTTTTTTCTTTTATAGTTTTAGTCATATTTTTAATCTTTTATAAAATTCCAATAACAAAAAACTTAATATATTTCCCTATATTTCTTTTTATTGCAGTTATTACATCGTTTTCAGTTTCTCTATACCTTTCTGCATTAAATGTTTATTATAGAGATATTAGATATGTAATGAATTTTCTCATACAAGTTTGGTTCTTTTTATCTCCAATTGTTTATCCTGTTTCTGTAATTCCTGAAAAATTCAGATTAATTTATAGTTTAAATCCAATGGTAGGTGTTATAGAAGGGACAAGATGGTCTCTTATCGGAAAAGAAATATCTTCTTTAAATATTATGTGGCTTTCTCTCATCATCATTTTTATCTTTTTTATAGTTGGTTTTTATTTTTTCAAAAATATGGAAAGAACATTTGCTGATGTAGTATAAACATGGAAACAGCAATAAAAGTAGAAAATTTAAGTAAAAAGTATAGAATAGGAGAAAGGTTACCATACAAAACAATAAGAGAGGAAATAATTAAGTTTTTTAAAAGAGAAAAGAAAAAAAATCAACAATTTATATGGGCTTTAAAAAATCTAAGTTTTGAAATAAAAAGAGGAGAGGTCGTAGGTATAATTGGACCAAATGGAGCAGGAAAAACAACATTACTTAAAATACTTTCAAGAATAACAGAACCAACAGATGGCTATGCAGAAGTTTATGGAAGAGTTGGCAGTTTACTTGAAGTTGGAATTGGTTTCCATCCAGAACTAACTGGAAGAGAAAATATATATTTAAATGGTGCAATACTTGGAATGAAAAAGAAAGAAATAGATAAAAAATTTGATGAAATAGTTTCTTTTGCTGAGCTTGAAAAATTCCTTGATACACCTGTTAAATATTATTCTTCTGGTATGTATGTTCGCCTTGCTTTTTCAGTTGCTGCACATTTTGAACCAGATATATTACTTGTAGATGAAGTTTTAGCAGTTGGAGATATTTCATTCCAAAAAAAATGTCTTGGTAAAATGGAAACTCTTACAAAAGAGGCAAGAACAGTTTTATTTGTAAGTCATAATATGGGTGCAATAGAGTCATTATGCACTAAATGTATATGGCTTGATAAGGGAAAAATTGTTAAAATTTCAGAAGATATTTCTAAACTTATTAAAGAATATGTTTCTTCCTTTTTCAGAAATGAAACTTCCTTTCAAAAAAAATTAAAAAATGAATTCTTTGAGGTGTTAAGTTTCAACCTAATAGAGAAAAAAGATAAACCGACAATTCCAGTATATTTAAAAAATGAAGATATTGGGATAGAGATAGAATTAAATGTATTTGAAAAAAACCCAAGATTATCAATTGGTTATGCTTTATATGAAAATAAATCTAATGTATGTCTTTGGTGGTCATTTCACGTAGATGTAGAACCATATATTCTCCCTTGTGGAAATATTATACTTAAAACTTTTATTCCTAGTGGATTATTAAATGATGGTGAATATAGAATTGAAATGTTAGCTGGAATAGATGGTGTTGGTTGGATATTACCCCCTGGAAATAATCAAATGGTACTTAAATTTATTGTTAAAGGGGGAAAAATCGGTTCTTCTATGTTATCAGCAACAAAAAGACCAACACTTCTGTTTCCTGCATTAAAATGGAATTTTTTTAAGAAATAAATGGAGGTTAAAATGTATATAGCATGTGCTTTTAATAAAAAATATCTTCCGCATGCAGCTACAATGCTTTGCTCACTCTTAAGAAATAATACTGATGTTAGTGGTATATATGCTCTTCATGATAAAAGCGTTAAAACAAGACATATAAGACTGTTGAAAAATTTTGTAGAGAAATATAGAGTTGAAATCAATTTTTATAATGTTGATAATAATATATTTGACACTTTCCCCATTGTTTCTTCATATATTATTTATTATAGAATAATGCTTCCTGAATATTTACCCCAAAAAATAGATAAAATTTTATATTTAGATTCTGATATAATTGTAAGAAAATCATTGACCTCATTATGGAATATAAATATTGAAAAATATGCTTTAGCAGCAGTTCAAGATTTAGGAGATGTAGGAAATTATTTCTTACGTTTAAATATACCCCAAAATAAAAAATATTTCAATTCTGGTGTTCTGCTTATAAATCTTACCAAATGGAGAAAAGAAAATTTACATATTAAAGTTTTGGATTGGATTAAAAAAAATACTGATAAATTACTATATCCTGATCAAGACGCTTTAAATGCTACTCTTTTTAACGATTGGCTTGAGTTACCATTAAGCTATAATGTCTATGAGCCCTTATTTCTCAATCCTAATTATAAAATAAGATATGCTGAAATTGTTGAAGATCCTTATATTGTTCATTTTACAGGAAAAATAAAACCGTGGATGTATCTCTCCAAAAATCCTTTTAAAAATGAATACATAAAATATAGACAAATTACTCCTTTCAAATATAGATTCCCGGAAAATTTCAATTTTTCAATATATGTAAAATATATAGTAAAAAAGTATATAAGAAAGTTGTCTTCTAAAGATTATATTTTCTCAAATAAAATCAGCAGAAAAATTCTTCTAATATTTTATATCATTTTACAAGAGAGAGAAGTCAAAATGTTAAATAGCGAGAAGAAGAGAAAAGAAAGGGAAATTGTTATAAAACTTAAAAATTTAATACCAGATTTCAAAGTTATAAATGGCCCCTTTAAAGAAATGAAATATAGTGAACTAAAATCCATATGCAGTGCTCTTGCTCCAAAATTACTTGGAACTTATGAGTCGGAATTACATGATTTAATAGAGGAAATTTGCAAAAAAAAATATTCTACTATAATAAACATTGGTTGTGCAGAAGGTTACTATGCAATCGGATTTGCAATGCGAATTCCGGAAGCAAGAATATATGCTTTTGATATAGACGATGAAGCAAGAAAACTTTGTTATAAAAATGCGTTGATAAATAATGTTTCTGATAGGATTATAATAAGCAAATATTTTTCATTGGAAAAAATTGATGAAATAAAATTAAATGGAGATGGTTTAATTTTTTCTGATTGTGAAGGAGCAGAAAGATATATTTTCTACAAAGAAACTAAAAATTGGGGAATATTAGTTAATAAATTTGATTTATTAATCGAAGTTCACGAAAAAGATGTACCCGGTACCACGAAATATTTAATAGATTTATTTTCAGAGGCATATATTATAAAAAAAATTTTGAGTGTTGATGATGAATTGAAACCTTATATATTTAATTGTAAAGCATTAGAAATTATGGAGGAAAAAGAAAAAATTGAATTGATGAGCGAAGGGAGAGGATATCAAATATTATGGCTTTTTTTGAAAAGAAAAGGATATAATAAAGGATAAGAAATGCCATTTTTTTCTATAATAGTTCCAACAAGAAATAGAGCAAAGTTATTAGTAGAAAGTGCGATACCTTCAATTGTTGACCAAGATTTTGATGATTATGAGATAGTGATATGTGATAATAATTCCTCTGATAATACAAAAGAACTTGTTGAAAATTTAATGAAGCAAAATCCCAAAATAAGATATATTTATTCTCCTATTTGGATTCCAAAAGAAAAGTTTTTTGAGTTCTCAATGAAACAGGCAAGGGGTGAATATTTAATTTTATTTTTTGATGACGATGTATTTGTAAAAAATACTTTAAATTTCTGTTATAGTATTTTGAGTAAATTCCAACCCCCAATTTTAACTTTTTCAAACAGAGTTGTTTATTATTATCCTGACTGGTGTGGTTCAAATGAGAAAAATATGTTGAAAATTCCTTTTCATACAGAAGAAATATTAATAAAGGATTCTAAAAAACAGTTAGAAAAAATTTTTGATAACTTGGACTTATTGCCAGGGACACCAGATGTAACCAATTCTTTTTATAGCACATCATTTATCCTTGAATTAATTGAGAAATATAAAACTTTATTTCCTTTCGGTCATATGGGGGATTATAACATTGCTTGTTACACATTAGCAAATATAGAATACTACGTTTTCTATGATGGACCTATAATAATATTTGGACACTGGAGCCAAAATACTACTCAACAGTTAAGATTTTTACAAACTACTATGGATGAATATAAAGAATGGGTGGATTGGATCAAACAAACTTTGTTGAAAGATATGCCTTTTAAAGAATATATCTTTTCAAATTGTATTGCTGCAACTCTTTATAAAATGGGACAACAATTAAATTTACCTTACACCATAGATTATTTAAAATATGTTAAAAAAATATATTTTGACATATTATATATTAAAAAGTTTGGTATTGATGTTTCATATGTGGAGAACAAATTCTTTGAATTTTTAAAAAAAGAAAAAATTGAGATAGAGAAAATTTTAAAAGAAGATCATTATTCTTCTGAAATATTCATTTCAAATTTTTTCTCAACTAAAATATATAAAGGATATCGGTATGGATTTAACAATATTTTTGAGGCAAGGGGATTCTTTGAGAAAATAAAGAAGAAACAAATTTTAAAACCCACTTTAGGAGTAAAACGTTCTGAAAAATTTTTTTATCAACTTTTAAAATTCGGCAGTAAAATTACTTTAAAATTATTGGGTGTTAATTTTCAAAAAAAGGTATTAAAAATATTTAAAAAAATTTCTTTGTATATTCTTCAAAAGGAAATAGAAGATGAATAAAGACAGATAAAAATGAACAAAAAAGTATATACTTTAAAACTTATTCTTATTTTTTTATTTTTTTCCCCTATTTATTTTTATCATATAAACAGTCCAATACTTGATACGTATTCTTTCAGACAAACTCAAACTGCATCAGTGGTTAAAAATTTTTATAAAAATGGGATTAATCTTTTTAAAACAGAAATTGATGTTTTTGGACCCGATGACGGTTATATTTTTCTTGAATTTCCTATTTATCAAGCAATAGTATGCATTTTTTATAGAATTTTTAATCCTTCTGAAGTATGGGGTAGAGTGGTTTCAATTATAATGTCATATATTGGTGCTTTTCTATTTTTCAAACTTTTACTTTTATTAACTTCTGACATTAATTTTTCTTTATTATCCACTTTTTTTTATTTATCTATCCCTATAAATATCCACTTTAATAGAACCTTTTTAATGGAACCAACAGTTATAACAACTATAATTGGATTTCTTTATTTTTTCACAAAAGGCATTTTAGAACAAAATATTTATTTCTGGATTTTTGGTATTATCATTGCTACTCTTTCTTTCCTTCACAAATCCCTTTATGGTCCATTTTTTCTAATCCCGATTTTATATCTTATCTTTTTCAAAAATAAAAAATTTAACAAATTCATCTTATTCTTCTCCCTTTCCATTCCTATTTCAATTATGATACTATGGCAACTTTACTGTGAAAGAATGAACTTTTTATACGGGCATTTTTGGTTAACCCTTGCTGATAAAACATATAGAGCAAGAAATTTTGGAACTATTAAAGAAAGATTTATTTTTGAAACATATAAACAAGGAATTTTAAATTTATATCCTGAACTTCTAACTCCTTTAACTATAATACCTACCTTTTTTGGTATTTTTGCACTTAAAAAAAGAATAAATTATCAATATTTTTATTCTCTTGCTATATCTTCTTTTCTATTTTATTTTATTCTTATAAAACTACAATGCCATCACTATTATAATATGGTCATTACTCCAACAGTAAGTATTTTTTGTTCTGAAGGGATTTTATATATAAGAAAAATTTTAAAAAACAGATTATTAAAAAACCTATTCCTTCTAATCTTTATTTTTCTAAACACAGGAATTTCTATTAAATATGCTTACAGATATCACAAATTTGATGCTCCTCTTGCTTTAGATGTAGGTGCGATAGTAAAAAAACATACTGAACCAAATGAGTATATAATAATTTGTTTCCCTGGATATGACTGGAACTCTGCTTTTGTTTATTATTC
>JAMWCA010000070.1 GCA_023819545.1 Candidatus Omnitrophota bacterium | reverse complement strand
CCAATAGAATTCAACATTATCTCTAAAAATTACATAACAAACTGAAAAACCAAACATTGAAAAACTTCTAACACTTTTAACCCCTGGAATTCCTTGTAGAGTAACAGTCAAGGGATATGTTACTTGGTCTTCAACATCCTGGGGAGACCGACCTGGCCAGTCAGCAAAAACAATAACCTGTTTTTCCCCTATATCAGGTATTGCATCAACAGGAATAGGACTGCGAAAAGACCTACCATACTCAAAAGGCATAACATAAAATCCAAACAAAATTATAAAACAAACCCATAAAAAAGTTATTAATTTATTTTTTAGGAAAAAAAGTATCAATTTATCAATAAAACTTTTGGGTTTTATCTCTTTTTTCTTATTCATTTTTCTGTAATTTCATCATACTTGGTTTTGCTTGAATTTGTAAAGAAGCATCTATCTTAAAATTCCCTTTTGTTACTACTTTCTCACCAAGTTTTAATCCAGAAATAACAGGGTAAAAATCTCCTGCTTTTCTACCTAAAACAACTTCTCTTCCTTCAAAAACATTTGGTTTTACTTCAACATATACTACTGCTCTTTTACCAGTTAAAAGAGGAGCAGTCGCAGGAATACTCAATTTCTTACCTAAATTTTTCTTTAAGATTGCATGACCGAACATTCCTGGCTTAAGTTTTCCTTCTGGATTATAAATTTCTAATCTTACTTTGAAAGTTCTTGTTTTTTCATTAATAAAAGGGTCAATAAAAACTACTTTACCTGAAAAAATCTGATTAGGAAAAGATTCTGTAATAAAAATAACTTTCTGACCAATACCAACATAAGGAATATCTTTTTCATAAACATCAAGTTTTATCCATAAACTACTTAAATCAGCAATTTTGAATAATACATCTCCTGTGTTAAAATATTTACCCTCAAAAACATCTCTTTCAATTATCACACCGGAGATTGGAGCATAAATATCCATCTTATCAGTAGCATAACCTCTTTTTTCTATTTCTTTAATCTGCTCTGGTAAAATGCCAAAAAGTTCCAATTTTTTTTCAACTGCTTGTTTAATTATCTTACTTGAATAAATTTCTTCCTCATTTTTACTTTCAAGTGCTGATTGGTATCTTCTCAAAGCAATTAAATACTCTTGTTGAGCAGTTATTAATTCAGGACTATATATTTGAAAAATTGGCTCTCCCTTTTTAACATAAGCACCTACAAAATTCAGATAGAGTTTGTCAACTCTACCAGGAATCCAAGCAGAAATATTTGCTATTTTAGTTTCATCATATTCAATCTTACCAAGTAATTTTATTTCAAAAATCAAATCTCTATATTGAACAGTCGATGTCTCAATCTCAGCAAATTTCCTCTCTTGTTCTGTAAATGAAATAATAGGAAGTCCTTTTTTTACTTCTTTCTCTTCATAAACAGGAATTAAGTCCATAAAACAAATAGGACATTTACCAGGATTAGGTAGTTTAATTTGAGGATGCATACTACATGTCCAGAATTTAACCTTTTTCTCTATATAAGATGGTTTTTCTTGTCCTTTTGGACTTATGTGCTGATGTTGTGAGAAGATGTTTTTTGGTGAAAAGATGATGAAAAGAAAAATTACTACAAGAATAAGATTTTTAATATTCATTATTATCTCCTATTACTTATTTTAGATATACTATAATTAATAATGGGGACGAATAAATTTGCCAGACCTAAGCCCAGCACCGAAGGGTCATAAGTTGGAATAATTAGAACAAAGATTGAAGAAAAGATGCCAGTAAGTACCCCATAAACAATTCTTCCAACTCTTTTTACTGGAGAAGTTTTCGGCTCTACCAGCATCACAAAAACAAAAAAGAAGTTTGCTACCAAAATAGCATTCCAAACAGGATATCCTTTCAAAAGAAAATAAGCCCCTAATAAAATGTATTGTGTTATAAGGAAACTTAAAACTAGATGAAAACATTTGATTTTATACACAATAAACACTCCCATAATAAAAACAAGCAATGGAATACTTGCTCCCCACCAGACAAGGTACGCTTTAAAAATAAACATAGAAACCAGTAAACCTAAATTGGCAGGATTAAAAATATGTTTTCCTTTTATTCTGATAATATGCTTTGACCCTATGGCAACCACGGAGGCAAAGGCAGGGATATACCAGTTTACACCCGGCGATAAGACCAATGATATTATAAGTCCAGAAATAACAGCACTGGTTGGGAAAAATCTCTTGTTGTATTTAATATAGGACAGAAAGCAATCAAGTCCTGCGGCAGCGAAGGTACTTATTAATACCTGAGGTAATGAATGTTTTACTCCTTGTTGAAAAATACCAATTATGGCAAGAATTGATAACATCAGAACCAGTTGATTCTTAATATTCGCTCTAAATATTTTTCTGAGTGCCTCCATCTGTTTATTCCTTTACAATTAACTTTCCATGCATTTTTCCATGGCCTGCCCCACAGAAAACGCTACAATAAAAATGAAATTCACCTGCCTTATCAGCAGTAAATTCAATAATCTTAATTTTATTAGGAGGTAATTCCTGGTTGATATTATATTCTTTTATTGCAATTCCATGTAGAACATCTATACTTTTTGCGATAAGTCGTATTTTCTCGTCTTTTTTAACCACAATTTTCTCCGGTTTAAAACCAAACTGGAATGCTTCAATTTCAATTTCCCTAAAACCGTTGACTATTTTTCCGGAAAAATTCGCTTGGGATTCAGTAATTGCACTTTCGGGTTTAGACCCAAAAACAGATTCTTCCATATGTTTTTTCTTACTACAATCATATAGTGTCAAAACAAGTACTATTAATCCAACTATAATTAGACCAAAATATATCTTTTTCATCTTGCCTCCTGTAAAAGAGTTTCTCTTTCTGGTAAAATACCAGCAATTATAATAGAAACTTCATTTAAAGCAATTTCTCTAAATGCCTGTGCAGAAAGATAATTAAAAGAGTAATCTAAAAACATTCTTTCACTAACAAAAAAATCAACTAAATTGGAAAGACCTGTAATATAACCAACTTTATTCAATTCTAATATCCATTTTACTTTTGGCAAAAGATTTTCTTTATAAAGTTTAAACTCTCTATTTGCCTGTCTCCAGCGAAAAAGTCCATCAGCAAGCATTACAGCAAGGTCTAATTCTTCTGTAGTATATTGTGCCTTTGTCATTTTCACTTTACTTTTAGCAGAAACAACCATAGAAGAAATTTTTTTTCGCCATGGGACAGACAATGTTAACATAGGTTTAACCATTGCCATTTCCGAAAAAAAACTTTTCATTAAACCGATACTGAAATCAGGTAAATACTCTTTATAAGCCAACTTAACAAAAACCTCACTTTCCTCTATTTCATCCTTCATAAAGGAAAGTTTTGGATTTTGTAACTTGACTAATTCCCATATCTTTTCTTCAGAAAAATCTTGTTCTGTAAAAGGTAATTTTTCAGGTGGTTCTGGAATTTTGTCTTTAGGTGGTATGCCCAATATAGCACCAAATTTAGCAAGTAAAACTTTTTTGTAATCGTCTAAATCAAGTAGCATATTTCTAATTTTTTCTTCTTCTATTTGAATAGCCAGAACATCAGATTGTGATGCCTTACCAACTTTTAATCTTGCAAGGATTAATTCTTCTATTTCATTCAGAATTTTTAAAATATTTTCAGTAAGTTTAATTTTTTCTTTTAAGACCCAATACTGGTAAGATAAATTTTTAACATTAAAAGCAACTTTTAAAATTTTTTCTTCAAAAATTTTTCTTTTTTTTCTTGCTTCCAAAGACATTGCTTCAGATGCCAAAGTAATTTTATCTTTTGCCGGCAACATTAACATCAGTCCTGAACTTAAAGAAACACTATTTGAAACAATTTCATTTTCTAAACTTAAGATAGGATAAGGTAAATATCTTGTTGCAGAAATTTTTTCAACTGCTGACTTCCAATCATAGAAAGATGCTTCTACTTCAGGATTATTAAGTAAGGCATATTGAATAAAATCTTTTAGTTCTGAATCCTCTTTTAAAACAGGCAATATTGGCTTTTTTTCTTCTGGACGATAAATATTTTCTACTCTTGTTAATTTTTCTTGCTCTTCTTTTTCTACTTTAGTTGGTGATATTAAACAACCCGAAAATAAAGAAAAAATTAAAGGTAAAACAAAAAATTTCCTCATTTTAATTTTTTCTTTTTTCTCCCTGAAGTAGAAGCATCTTACTATCATTTTTCACCTCTAATTTTTTTTCAATTAATGCTTGTGTTGAGTAGGAATTTTTTCTATATATTTCCCTGGATTTGCTTCAAATTTTGGCTTACAACCTGGACAACAAAAGAAATATATTTTGCCTTTGTATTCAGCACGTTCTGAATCTTTAGTAATAGTAAATTTCTCTCCTGTTACTGGACAGATAACCTTATTACCTAAAATAGCATAGTCACACTTTTTGTCTTTTTCACTTTTCTTTTTTTCACAACATTGATGAGCAAATAATACACCTAAACTTCCTAAAAAAATTATCCCAATCACTAATATGACAATTTTTTTCATGCTTTCACCTCCTTTCATTCAGAAAATTTTTCATAAATCTCCAATAGTTCTTCAATTTTTTCTTTTACCTTTTTTTGGTCTTTAGAAACTATCGCTTGTTTTACGCATGTATTTATATGATTTTCAAGAATAATTAATCCAATACTTTTTAATGCACCCTTAATTGCAAAAATTTGTTGTAAAATATCAACACAATATTCCCTTTTTTCAATCATCCTTCCCAAACCCCTAACCTGCCCTTCTATTTTCTTAACTCTTGGCAACAACTTTTTAATCATCTCTTTATCAATCATTATACTCTACTCCTGTATAGTATATAATACCTTATTTAATATTTTTGTCAAGTAAATTTTTCTTTGTTAAAGTTATTATTTTTAAACTTTCTTTTTTACGAATACTTTATAAAAATTATCCACTTTTTCAATATTAATTATTTCTTGACCATCATTTTTCAAACTTTGCGGAACATTTTTAATTGGTTCTCCATCATCAAGATAAACTTCAAGAATATCACCTATTTTCAATTCTTCAAGTTTCAATTTTACTTTAACATAATTTATAGGGCAAGGAGTATTCCTCAAATCATAAATAGTAATTGATGTTTGATCAGATAAGGTTGTTTTCTTTTCTTGTTGTTCAACTATTTTTGTTGGAAAATTAAAGTTACTATCCATTGAAGAATAAATATTTTTAATTTCATTGTAAAATTCTGTAGTAAATTTGTATGCATCCTCTTTTTGAATTTTCCCTAAAACTAAATTATCGTAAAACTCAATTATATTTTCAAACCTTATCTCACAAATACCTGTTTTAACAAATTTTTCAACAAACGATAAAATTGCATGTTTTTCATCTTTAGGGTCAACACCTTTAACAATCAGTAATGCTCTGGCAACATAAACTAAAGCATTTTTAATTTCACTTATATCAAAATTTTTATCTTTTGCTTTAATCAATGATTGTCTTGCTGATTCTATATCTGACTCAATCATATCAAGAACTCCTGCACCACACTCACCTTGAGAAAGTCCTTCTAAAGAAAATTCTGTATCTTTACCCCAATCAAAATAATAACTTTTATCTTCTTCATATGGTGGAACATAAGAATATTTTTTAATAAGTTGTCTTAAAATTTCAAAGTCACACTTGAAATTTAATAAAAATTCTAATATTAATTCAGGAACAACTCTAGCTGGAACAACTCCTATTTCTTCTGCAAGTTTTGTATTTTCAGCATCTATTTTCCCACCAATATATATTTTGTAAAAAGGAACTGTTCTATTATATACTTTTCTTGCTAAACCTGAAAAGGAAATTGTTCCTATTGGATGTTGACCACAAGCATTCGGACAACCATTTATGTTTATCTTTATATTTTTAAGTTTATCAATTGTATCTAAATCTATTTTTGAACCTAATTCTTTTACTATTTCTTTTGCCATATCTATAGCATTACATATTCCTAAATTACAAGTAGTTGCTGCTTTACAAGAAACAACATCTAAAACTGTCTCAGGATAAAGAAAATCATTAAATATTGATTTTATTTTTTCATAAACATAAAACATTTTGTTATAAGGTATGTTTGAAACAACAATATTTTGTCTTTGTGTAGTTCTAAAAATTACATAGGGAATTTCAGAGCCAATTTCTGATAAATTTATAAGTTGTTGAGCATTAACTTCACCTAACGGAACTCTTATTTGTGCATAATAATATCCTTTTTGTTTCTGCTTTCCAGTATTATATTTTAAAAACATATTATAAACTTTATCTTCTGAACAACCTATCAAGTAACCATCATAAATTTCTGGAAGTAAAGGAAGTCCATTTTCCAATCTTAAATTAATGTATTCTGTATCTTTTAAC
>JAMWCA010000069.1 GCA_023819545.1 Candidatus Omnitrophota bacterium | reverse complement strand
AACGATGTTTTATAGAGATATTATAAATATGACTTTCGAGCAGGTAATTGATATTGGTTAGGAAAAGATAGGAATAATTATGGTAGAAATAAATAAAATTGGATTTATAGGAGGAGGGAGAATTACAGGGATTATACTTAGTGGATTTAAAAATGCGGGGAAGATAGATTAATACAAATATATAATAAGTGATATACAACCAGAAGTTTTGGAAAGAATTAAAAGGGAATATTCAGGAGTAACTATCACAGATAATAATAAAGAAGTTATTTCATCTAATATAATATTTCTTGCAGTTCATCCACCAGCAATAGAAAAAGTTGCAGAAGAAATAAAAACTTCTCTGACACAGGATAAGATTCTTATTTCGCTTGCTCCGAAAGTTACGATGGCAAAACTATTAAAAATGCTAAATGGTTTTAACAGAATTGTCAGGATGATATCCAATGCTCCATCTATAATAAATAGAGGTTATAATCCTGTTCATTTTTCTACTTCAATCACACAAAAAGAAAAAATTGAATTGTTAAGTATCCTGGATATCCTGGAAGAAAGTCACGAGATTGAAGAAGAAAAATTAGAAGAATATGCAATTTTAACTGCAATGGGTCCAATATACCTCTGGTTTCAATTATTTGAACTTCACGATATTGCGAAATCTTTTGGATTGAGGGATGAAGAGATAGAGGAAGGGATAATAAAAATGGTATATAGTGCAGTAAAGACAATTTATAAATCAGGCATTTCTCCATTTTTCTGTAATGGATTTGGTTCCTGTTAAACCATTGGGAGAAGAAGAGGAGAATATAAAAAATATATACAAAAAATGTCTAAAAGGTTTGTTCAGAAAACTTAAAGAGAAAGGATAAAGTAAAGACAATAAACAAAGGAGGAGATAAAATGAAAGATAAGACTATTTCAGGAAAACTTCCAGAGAAATTTGCAAAATGGAAAGGCATTCCAAGAGAGGAAATTGACTGGCATCCAATAATTGATGAAGATAGATGTGTTGGTTGTGGATTTTGTTTTACAACCTGCGGAAGAGATGTATTTGACTATGATAAGGAAAGAAAAAAGGCAATTGTTGCAAGTCCTTTACAATGTATGGTTGGATGCACTTCATGTGAGATATGGTGTATATTTGATGCAATTAGTTTTCCCGATAAAAAGGCGGTGAGAGATTTTATAAAAGAAAAAAAGATAATTCCACAAGTTCGCAAGGAACTTGAGAAAAAATTGAGTGAATTAAACAAAGATAGTGAAAAAAAAGTAATCTTGCCCCACTTGTAGGTTAGAATGGCGAATTGAAAAATTTAAAAAATTGGTTATAATATATAAAGAGGGAAAATGGTATCAGCATCTGAAGTAAGAGTTGGTATGATTATAAAAAGAGAGGGGAAATTATACAAAGTTATTGAAAGTGAAACAAAGGCAAGAACTGCACAATTTTCAAGTTATACTCACCTTAAATTACAGGATATAAAATCAGGTCATGTATATGATTTAAGGGTCTCTCCTGAAGAAAAAATTGAAGATGTTGAGGTAGAAGAAGTTGAAATGGAATATAGTTATACAGATGGAGAGAATTTTTATTTTATACATCCTGATACATTTGAAATAATTGAAATCCCTTCACATGCAATAGGAGAATTTAAGAAATTTATGAAAGAAGGGGTAAAATTAAAAATTCAAATTTATGAAGGAAATCCAATAAGTGTTGCAATTCCTGAATATGTTGAGTTAAAAGTTATAACTACAGGAGAAGGAGTTAAAGGAGGAACAGATAGTACCTGGAAAAATGCAATACTTGAAAACAATATGGAAATTTTAGTCCCTCAGTTTATTAAAGAAGGAGATATAATAAGAGTTTCAACAAAGACAGGCGAATATTTAGAAAGAGTTCATAAATAATATTTTCTTTTTTTAGTCCTCATCTTTTATTCTCTTTCCAATTTCACAAAAATTTGACTGATTTATTAAAAATAGTAAAATGATTGAAATATCTGCTTTCTTAAATTTAAAAAATGAAAAATTTGAAATATAAGGAAGATTTTGAACAGGTAAAAAAATACTGGGAAACTTTCTGGAATGGTGAAATTATAGATAGACCTTTAATAATTACATCCTTCTCAAAAGATGAAAATAAAAATGTTATTGCTCCTCCTTACTTATCTGGTATTGATGGGAATTTTGAAAAACCTATAAAAGAATTTGAAAATTTTTGTGAAAATACAATTTTTTTCGCAGAATCAATTCCTTCTTTAAACATTTCTTTTGGTCCTGATACAGTTTCATATTTTGTGAAAGGCGCAGAGAAAAATATAAGGATTGAAAGTGGAACTGCTTGGATAGAACCATTTATTAATAACTGGGAGGATTTTGGAAAGATTGAGATTGATAAAGATGGAGAGTGGTTCAAAAAATTTTTAAATTTTTATAAATATGCTTCTATTAAAGGAGATGGGAAATTTTTATTACAGATGCCTGACTTTCATACCCATCTTGATTTACTGAGAGCGATTAGAGGAAGTGAAAATTTATGCATTGATTTAATTGAAAATCCTGATTTAATTAAAAAAATCCTTGACCAGATAAAAGATATTTTTATTGATATCTATAATGAAATTTATTATTCAACTAATATGAAAAAGTTTGGGACAACTTGTTGGATTCCTCTTTATTCTGAGAAAAAATATTGTGCAATTCAATGTGATTTTATTTGTATGATATCTCCAGAGATGTTTAGAAAATTTGCTTTACCATATATTGAATATGAAGCAGATTTTCTTGACCATTCAATATTTCATCTTGATGGACCTGGTGCTTTGAAACATCTTGATGATTTACTTTCAATAAAAAAATTAAATGCAATACAATGGGTTGAAGGAGCGGGTAATAAACCACATATTTATTGGATTGACCTATTTAAAAAAATAATTAAAGCAGGAAAATCTGTTATAATTTATCCCCGTTCTTTTGATGAAATAAAAATATTTCATAAAGAACTTGGTCCTGAAAGAATTGTATACCAACCACTATGGAAAATTAAAAATTTGAAAGAAGCAGAAGATATAAAAAAATGGCTGATTGAAAATACTTAAAATAATTTATTTAGCTCACTTATTTCTTTTTCTATTTTTTCAAGTGGATACTGAAGGTTATAAAGTTTATAGTAAAGACCTTTTTTTCTTAATAATTGTAGATGGGTTCCTTCTTCTACAATTTCTCCCTCATTTAAAACAAATATTTTATCAACATTCCTTACAAGTGATAATCTATGCGCAATTATAAAAACAGTTCTTCCTTCTATTAATCTTTCTAACGCTTCAAGAATTAAACTTTCTGATTCTGCATCAAGCGAAGATGTAAATTCATCAAGTATTAAAATTGATGGATTTTTAAGGAAGACCCTTGCTATCGCTATTCTCTGTTTTTGCCCTACTGAAAGCAGATTTCCCATATCTCCAACATCTGTTTCATATCCATCTGGTAAGTTTAATATAAACTCATGGGCATTTGCAAGTTTGGCTGCTTCAATAACTTCATTTTCACTTACTTCTTCCTTACCAAAAGTAATATTTTCAAAAATAGTTCCACTAAAAATAAATGGCTCCTGCAAAACAATTCCTATTTGAGACCTTAAATAGAAAATTTTATAACTTTTTATTTCTCTATCATCAATATATATTGTTCCTCTATTTACATCATAAAATCTTGGGATTAAACTAACAAGAGTAGATTTTCCTGCACCACTTGGTCCTACAAGAGCAATTTTTTCGCCAGATTTAACTTGAAAAGATATATTCTTCAATACATAGTTTTCTTTTTCATATGCAAAATAAACATTTTCAAATTTTACATCTCCTTTCAAAGGAGTAGGAAGAGAAATAGCACCCAAACTATCTTTGACATCTGTATATGAATCCATTATCCCAAAAATTCTTTCTCCTGCTGCTCTTGCATGTTGCATTAAATGATTTACATGATTTAACTGATGAATAGGAGTATAAAGTAAGTGTAAATATCCAATGTAAGCAACAAGAGTTCCAATTGATATTTCTCCTGTCAATACTTTCCTTCCTCCAAACCAAATTATTATTAAATATCCAATTGAACTTAAAAAAATAATCCAACTTTGATAAGTAGCCCATAATTTAGCAACATAAATATTTATTTTGAAAAATTTTCTACCTTTTAAAGAAAATTTTGCCAGTTGCTTTTTTTCTCTTGCATATGCTTTTATTTCTTTAATCCTAAATATATTTTCTTGTAAAGAAGAAGTAAGTTCTCCTCTAATTTTTCTAACTTCCCTATATCCCTTATGTGCTTTCTCGGTAAAGATATAAACAAGAAAACCAATACCTGTTATTGGAAACATCATTAACAAAGTTAAAATTTTATTTAACTTTAATAAAATGAAAAAAGCGCCGAAAAAAGTAAAAATAGACATCAAAAAAATTACAAAACCATCTGTTATAATCCTTTGCAATTGTTCAACATCAGACATCAATTTTGAGAGAATATCCCTTTTTTTTCTTTATTGAAGTAACTTAGTGATAATCTTTGAAGTTTATGATAGACCTTATTCCTTAATTTATATACAATTCCTTGCTGAATCTTATTACTTGTTATTGTTTCAATAGCAATAAGTCTGGAATAGATAAGAAAGAGAAACAAAAGTATCATTCCCCATAGATTCAATATAAAAAGATTTTTAGAGAGTATTCCCTTATCAATTATTATTTTAGAGATATAAGGTCTTGACAGATCAATCCCATTTCTAAGCAAAACAATAATTATTATTAGAATAAAACTCTTTTTATATTCTAAAACATAATCTTTCAGTTTCCTTACAAGTTCCATTTAAATTATTATACAACTAATAAAATTTTTAAAAAATACGGAGGGGGTGGGATTCGAACCCACGATCCACTAATTGTGGATACACGCTTTCCAAGCGTGCGCACTCGTCCACTATGCGACCCCTCCATAAATTTTCATACTTTTTCAACCTTTTTAAATAATACTGTTTTAGGAAACTGATATCCTGCTTTTATTCTTTTATAAAATAATTTTTTTGCAAGGCGATTAAGTTGTTGATAAGAGATTTTCCCTTGTTCAAGTAATTTTAATTGTTGTTTTGCTTTCTCTTTTTTTTTGTGGTATATTTTTTTTAATTCTTCTTTAAGTTTACCCATTTTTACCTCCTTCTTTTTTATAAATTTTACATCTTTTAATGAAAATTATATTGATTTTTAAAAAAATATTCAAGATTTAAAATTACAGAGAAGATTTTAAAATTCTCTTATTTTTTGCCTCAATTTTTTCTTTTCACTTATTTCTCTTTTTTCTTCAATCTGTTTGATTTTAGCATATAATGGTTTTTCTGTTTTTATTCTCTGTTTTTTCCTTTCTTGCAATTTATTAAGTTTTTCATTTAGTCGCATTAAAGCAATTTGTTTATTTTTAACCTGAGAACGAAATTCAGTCCCTTTTGCAGTTATTCCTGTCGGGATATGGACAACTTTAACACTTGTCAATTTTTTATTTTTCCTCTGTCCACCTGGTCCTTTACTTTTATAATAATAGATTTTTATTTCCTTTTCTTTCATATAAATCAATATTTTAACTAAACTTCTTCTGTATTTCAATTATTTTATCTTTAGATTTTGTAAATATTTCAACAAGTTTTGGGTCAAATGCCTTCCCTTTTTCCTGATTTATTATTTCAAAAGCCCTTTCCAAACTTACCGAACTTTTATATATTCTATTAGAAGTCAAAGCATCAAAAACATCAGACAACGCAGCAATCCTTCCATAAATTGGAATTTCATTCCCTGATAAACCATATGGATAACCAGTCCCATCGTATCTTTCATGATGTGAAAGAGCAATAACTTCTGCTGCTTTTAGAATTATTGATTTTGAACCCTCAAGCATTTTTGCTCCAATAATTGGATGTTTTTCAATTATTTTTCTTTCTTCATCTGTTAATGCCCCTGGTTTTAAAAGAATATTGTCTGGGATTGCTATTTTACCTATATCGTGTAAAGGGATAGCATTTTTTATTAGTGTTGATTCTGTTTTTTTAAATCCAAGTTTTTCTGCAATTAAATAAGCATATTCACTAACTCTTTGAATATGAGTCCCGGTTTCTCTATCTCTATACTCAATAGCTACTGCAAGGCGAAAGATTGTTTCAAGTTGGGTATCCCTTAAAATAAGGTTTAATTGTGAATTTTGGATTGCAATTATACCTGGGATAAATAGAGTTTGAATAAGGTTTATGTCTTCATAAGAAAACTTTGATGTCTTTGAAAATATTGTTGGTTTTTTATTTATAAAAATTCCATAAATTTTAAAATCAGGGAAAGATAAAATTGGAATAATTGTAATATTCTTTATTTTCTCATTGATAGATTTATTTATTATTTTTGGCTTTTCTAAATTTTTTACAAATTCGTAAATATCTATCTCTTCAACTAATT
>JAMWCA010000068.1 GCA_023819545.1 Candidatus Omnitrophota bacterium | reverse complement strand
AAGACGAAAAAATGTTGAAAATAGCTGAAGAAAATTTAAAAGAGTTCAAAAATTATAAATTGATTAAAGGTGGATTTGAGAATATAGATAAGATTTTAGAAAAAGAAGGAATAGATAAAGTAGATGGCTTTCTTTTTGATCTTGGTTTTTCTCTTTTACAAGTTAGAGATCCAGAAAGAGGCTTCAGTTTTCAAATTGAAGGTCCTCTTGATATGAGATATGACAGGTCATCTAATTTAACTGCTTTTGATATTATAAATAAATGGCAAAGGAAGGATCTTATTTATATTTTCAAAAATTATGGAGAAATTGAAAATTGTGAGAAAATAGTTGACAAAATTATAGAAAGAAGGAAAAGAAAAAAATTTGAAACAACAACAGAACTTTCTGAATTTATATCTCAGAATTTCAAAGAGAGAAAAAGAATTCATCCTGCAACAAGATTTTTTCTTGCATTAAGAATTAAAGTAAATAATGAATTGGATTGTTTAAAAATAGGACTTGAAAAAACAGTGGATTTTTTAAAAAATAAAGGAAGAATACTTGTTATAAGTTTTAATTCACTTGAAGATAGGATTGTTAAAAATTTTTTAAAACTAAAGAAGGAATTAAAAATCTTAACAAAAAAACCATTGGTTCCATCGGAACAGGAAATAAAAGAAAATCCTTTAAGTAGAAGTGCTAAATTAAGAGTTGGAGAAAAAGATGAAGAAGAAAAAAAAGAATGGAAATAATTTTATTAAAAGGTTTTCACTTTTTATAATAACTGGTTTTTCCATGATTGTTTTTGTGTTTTTATATATAAAAATAGTGTATATTGGACGTCAAATTGAAAAACTTAAAGAAAAGTATGAGTTTCTACATCTATTAAACAAAAATTATTATCTTCAACTAATAAAACTTACAAATTATGAAAATTTAATAAAAATTGCAAAAGAAAAAAATATCAATCTTGTAGTTCCAAAAAATTGGTGTTTTTTAGAGATAATAGATGTAAAAAATGAAAAGGATTTTAAAAAAACAAGGATTGTTCAAGCAAAAACAAGGTAATATCTTTGAAGTAAGGATTAGATTTATAAAAATTATTTTTTTTGTTTGTTTTTTGGGAATATTTTGTAAAATGTTTTATCTTCAAGTTATAAATTATTCTAAAAATGCAATGATTGATAGAAAAACAAAATTTGTTAAAATTAAAATTCTTGCTGAGAGAGGTAAAATTTTTGATAGAAATGGGAAACTTATTGCTTTTGATTTTCCAAATTATTCATTATATTTTGATACATGGATGATAAAAAAACTAAAAATAGAAAACCCAGGATATTTAAATGAATTGAAAAACTGTCTTTCTGAAATTTTGAAAATAGAAAAAAAAGATATAGAAGAAAAGATGAATGGGTCATACTGTTTAATAAAAAAGAACCTTGAAATTGAAGAATATGAAAAACTTAAAAAGTTAAAACTTAAAGGTATATATTTTGAAAATAATTATAAGAGGATTTATCCTTATGGGAAACATGCCTGTCATATACTTGGTTATACAGATGTAGATGGAAAAGGGATTGAAGGCGTTGAATATTTTTATGATTCCTTTCTGAAGGGTAAAGAAGGCATATATTTGGTTTTGAAAGATGGACTTGGGAATTTAATCCCATCAATAAAGAAAAAGATAATAAAAGAAGAAAAAGGTAAAGATATTGTTTTAACTATTGATTCTTATATTCAATTTATTGTTGAAGAAGAAATTAAAAATGGATTTGAAAAATTTACTCCGAAAAATATTTCTGTGATTGTAATGGACCCTGATACAGGAGAAATTCTTGCTCTTGCAAATTATCCTAATTATGATCCAAATAACTTTTCAAAATTTGATTTATCAATTATAAGAAATAAATGTATTACTGATCTTTTTGAACCAGGTTCAATATTTAAAATTGTTACTTCTGCTTCTGCAATTGAAGAAAATCTTTTCACTCCTTCTTCTACAATAATTTGTGAATATGGGAAGTGGTTTGTAAGAGGTCATTATATACATGATGTTCATCCTTATGGGATTTTATCATTTGAGGATACATTGGCTAAATCAAGTAATATTGGGATTGTAAAAATTGCAATGGCTCTTGGAGAAGAAAAACTTTATGAATATTGCAAAAAATTTAAATTTGGGGAAAGAACTGGAATTGATTTACCTGGTGAGATAAGTGGTATATTTAGACCTCTTGAGCAATGGACTTCTTATTCAATCACAGCAATACCCTTTGGACAGGAGGTAGGAATAACTTCAATTCAAGGAATAAGAGCAATCTCTGTTTTTGCAAATGGAGGGTATCTTGTTAAACCACATATTTTGAAAGAAATAAAAGATGAGAAAAGAAATTATGTAGTTAACAGTTATATAAATGAAAAACAACAAATCTTATCCCAAAGAACAATTTATATTCTAAGAAAAATATTGAAAAAAGTTGTTAGTGAAGAAGGGACTGCATCTTCTGCAAAAATTGATGGATATAATATTTATGGGAAAACAGGGACTTCTCAAAAAGCAATTGGAGGTGCTTATTTAAAGGGTAAATATGTTTCATCTTTTGTTGGATTTTTATTGAGTGAGAAAAAAAATATTGCCATAACAGTTAATGTAGATGAACCTACTGGTGTTTACTATGGAGGACTTGTTGCTGCCCCAATATTCAGAGATATAATGGCACGAATAATAAATTATTACGAAATACCGCCTGAAAAAGATTTAAAAATAGTTTATAAAAATGAAATTAAAGGAACTAATTAAAGATATTAAAAAAAAGAAAGTTTTTAATATTAATAATTTTGAGGTTAAAGGGATTGCTTATGATTCAAGAAAGGTTCAAGATGACTACATTTTCGTTGCAATAAAAGGTGTAAAACAGGATGGACATAATTTTATAAATGAGGCAATTGAAAGAGGAGCAAAATGTGTAGTTGTAAATAAAAGACCCTCAATTATTAGGTCAGATATTACAGAGATTATTGTTGAAGATACGAAAAAAACATTAAGTGAAATTGCAAATGTTTATTATAATTACCCTTCAAAAAAATTAAATGTTTTAGGAATAACAGGAACAAATGGAAAAACTACAACAAATTTTATAATCAAAGAAATACTTAAAGAAAATGGAATTGAGGCAGGTCTTATCGGAACAATCTTTTATGAAATAGGCGAAAGAAAAATTGTATCAACAAATACAACTCCTGAATCGCTTGATTTAATTGAAATGTTCTCTGAAATGTTAAAAAATAACTGCAAATGGGCTGTTATGGAAGTATCTTCTCATGGTATTGACCAAAAAAGAATAGAAGGAATTGATTTTAATGTTGGTATCTTTACAAATATTGCCTCTCACGAACATCTTGATTATCATAGAACATTTAAAAATTATTTAAACACAAAACTCCTTTTCTTCACAAAATATTTAAGAGAGAGTGAAAAAAAGGAAAAATATGCAATAATTAACTTGGATTCTCAATACTCTAAAACTTTTGTAAAAAGTTGTGAAAGATTTGGTATCAGGACTATAACATTTGGTAAAAATAAGAATGCAAATATAAAACTTTTAAATTATCATATAGAAAAAGAAGGTAATTTTTTGGAAGTTGAAATTGAAAAAGAAAGATTGACTTTTAAAAGTAAAATTAGTGGACTTGGTAATGTATATAATTTACTTGCAGGAATTGCTTTTTCATATATTTATAAAATTCCTTATCAAACTACTCAAAATGCTTTTTTAAAAATTGAGAATGTTCCTGGAAGATTTGAATTTATAAACGAAGGCCAGGATTTTTTAGTTATTGTTGATTATGCTCATACACATCAAGCATTAAAAAATTTATTACTTTCTGTGAGGGAATTAAAACCTAAAAGAATAATAGTTATTTTCGGATGTGGAGGAGATAGAGATAAAAGCAAAAGACCTTTGATGGGTAAAATTGCAGTTAAAATGGCTGATTTTGTTATCATTACATCTGACAATCCCAGAACAGAAGACCCTATTAAAATAATAAAAGACATTGAAAGTGGTATCCCATTTTATCTGAAAAAAAAATATATATCAATACCTGATAGGGAAAAGGCAATTTATCAAGGTATTTCAATGGCAAGAAATAACGATTGTGTAGTAATAGCAGGTAAAGGGCATGAAGCATTTCAAATTTTAAAGGATGTTATCATTCCTTTTGATGATAGAGAAGAGGCAAGAAAAGCAATAAGAGAGATAATTAACAAAAAGAAAGAGGAAAATCTTTTTTAAAATGGAAAAGGTTAGATTAAGTCAAATAATCCAGTGGTGTAAAGGTAAAGTTAATAAAAAATTTAAAGATTTTTTTATAGAGGGGATTTCTACTGATTCAAGACAAATTAAAAAAGGGGAGATATTTATTGCTTTGAAAGGTGAAAAATATGATGGACATAATTTTTTAGAAGAAGCATTTAAAAAAGGTGCTTTCGCAGCGATTGTATCTGAAAATTATAAAGGTAATTCAGGCCTATTGATAAGGGTTAAAGAACCTCTTTATGCACTTGGTGAGATATGTAAAAATTATAGAATTAAACTAAATATGCAGGTGATTGCTATTACAGGAAGCGATGGTAAAACTACGACAAAAGAAATTGTTAAAAACATATTATCAGAAAGATTTAATACGATTGGAACAATTGGTAATTTTAATAATCAAATAGGGCTGCCACTTTCTATTTTTCAAGCAAATAAAAAAACAGAGTTTGGGGTCTTTGAAATAGGTATGAATAAAAAGGGAGAAATTGATTATCTAAGTAAAATTTGTTTACCAGATGCCTGTATTATAACAAATATTGGGGTAGCGCATATAGGTTTTTTCAAAAGTAGAAAAGAAATAGCAGAGGCAAAGGCAGAAGTTTTTAAGAATCTAATTAATGAAAAAGAAGTTTTTTTAAATAGAGACGACGATTTTTTTGATTACTTAAATAAAAAAGCAAATAGAAATAATATTGTTTCAATTGGAGTTAAGAAAAAAGCAGATATAAATGGAAAAATTATAGAAGAAGGACTTGATTTTTTTATATTTGAATCTTCTGGTGAAAAATATAAAATGAATTTCTGGAATCCTTCAGTTATTTATTCTGGACTATTTGGAATATCTATTGGAGAAAAATTTGGTATAAACAAAAAATATATTAAAGATGTATTATCTGAAATTAAACCACTTTCTGGTAGAGGGGAATTCATAAAAAACAAAATTTTTATTATTGATGAAAGTTATAATTCAAATCCATATTCATTAAAAAATTCTTTATTATCATTTGAAAGAAAAAAATTTAAAAGAAAATTAGTTGTTTTAGGAGATATGGCTGAGCTTGGCAGATTTTCGGGATTTTATCACTGGCACATAGGGAATTTGATTAAAAATTTTAAAATAGATATAATTTTTACTTTTGGAGAAAAAAGTAAGATAATTTCAGAAATTTCTCAAAGAGGAAAACACTTTTATGAGATTGAAAAACTAAAAAAAGAACTGAAAAATAAAGTAAAAAAGGATGATGCTATTTTTATAAAGGGTTCAAGGATTAATAAATTAGAACTAATAGTAGATTTTTTGAAGAAAAGTTTTATTTAAAATTAAAGGAGAAAATTAATGTTATACAAATTTTTATACTCTTTAACCGATTTTTGGTTTGGATTCAATATTTTCAAATATGTAACAGTTAGAGCATCTCTTGCGACTTTCACATCTCTTTTATTCTCTCTTCTATTTGGAAGAAAAATCATAAATAAACTTAAAAATTACTGCCATCCTAATATTCTTAAAGAGAAAAGTAAAGAAAATATTCCAACAATGGGAGGGATTTTAATTTTAGGAACTTTATTAATTTCTACATTTTTTTGGATAGACCTCAAAAATATATATATTTTACTTCTCATATTTTTGACAATCTCTCTTGGCTTAATCGGTTTTATTGATGATTATACAAAATTAAGATATAAATCACACAAAGGAGTTAGACCACTTATTAAAATCGTTGGACAGATGGGGATTGGTTTTATTATTGGATTGGTTCTTGTATATAATAGCAATTTAAACTTCAATACTTCATTATATTTACCATTTTTTAAAAAGATAATTTTACCTCTTGGAGAATATTTTGTACTTTTTACTGTTTTTATTATTATAGCCACATCAAATGCTGTAAATTTGACAGATGGAATGGATGGACTTGCAATAGGTTTGACTTTAACCATAGCACTTGCTTATGCAATAATTTCATATGTAGTAAGTAATATTAAATTTGCAACTTATTTAAACGTTCCTTTTGTTAAAGGGGCTGAAGAAGTGACTGTCTTTACTGGAGCACTTATTGGTTCCTGCCTTGGTTTTCTGTGGTTTAATTGCTATCCTGCTGAAATATTTATGGGAGACATAGGTTCTTTACCATTAGGTGGAATAATTGGACTTATTGCAATAATTGTTAAACAAGAACTTTCTCTAATATTTGTTGGAGGTATATTTCTAATTGAGGCCTTTTCTGTTATAATTCAGGTTATTTCATTTAAAAGTAGAGGTAAAAGAATTTTTCTTATGAC
>JAMWCA010000067.1 GCA_023819545.1 Candidatus Omnitrophota bacterium | reverse complement strand
GCTGGTGGAACTAAATCAATACCACCTGCCTGCTGCATATATGTAAATTGAGTAATCTCAAGCCCATCAATCCATACTTCCCATCCAACTCCCCATGCTCCAAGAGTAGGTGCTTCCCAATTATCTTCAATAAATCTTATATCATGTTCTTTTTTTGAAATTCCAATATATTCTAAACTTTTTATATAAATTTTTTGTATATCAGAAGGAGGAGGTTTCATTATAACTTGAATTTGATGATGTTGATACAATCTAAAAGGATTTTCACCATATCTTCCATCAGTAGGTCTTACAGAGGGTTCAAGGTATACAACATTCCAGTTTTTATTTCCTATTATTCCAAAAAAAGTTGCTGGGTTTAAAGTTCCTGCACCAACTTCAACATTATACGGATGCCATAAAAGGCATCCTTTCTTAATCCAAAAATTCTCTATTTTCCTCCAAACATCCTGAAAAAAATTTTTCATAATAGATATTTATTTTACAAAAAAAAAGAAAAAAAGTAAAATTTATCAAAAATGAAAAATAGAAAAGTTAGAATTATTTTTGTTGGTGTTGGTTCAATGGGTCAATGTGCTCATTTAAAAAATTATGTCCTTATCCCTGATTGTGAGGTTGTTGCAATCTGTGAAATAAGAGAAAATCTTGGGAAAAAAGTAATGGAAAGATATGGAATTAAAAATTTTTATAAAAATTTTGATGATTTAATTGAAAAAGAAGATTTTGATGGTATAGTTGCTTCTCAACCATTTACAAGACATTATGTAATTCTTAAAGAAATTTTAAAGGCAAAAAAACCTGTTTTTATAGAAAAGTCAATTGCAAGTTCAGTAGAAATTGGAGAAAAAATATTAGAGATGGTTAAAAAAACAAAAGCATTTCTAATGGTTGGATATCATAAAAGAAGTGCTCTTGCTTCTATTTATGTGAAAAATCTTCTTGATAAGTTTAAAAATTCTGAAGAAATTGGGAAATTGAAATATATTAGAATAACAATGCCACCAGGTGACTGGATACAAGGGGGTTTTAAAGATTTAATAACAACAGATGAAAAATTACCCGAAAATATTGAATTTGACCCAAAACCTGAGAATATCAATGAAGAAGATTTTAGAGAATATATTGATTTTGTTAATTATTATATACATCAAGTAAATTTTATGAGATTTCTTTTTGGAGAAGATTATAAAGTAAAATTTGCCGATAAATCAAAAATTCTAATGGTAGTAGAAAGTAATTCAGGCATTCCAGGAATAATAGAGATGGCGCCTTATAAAACATCTTTTACATGGGAAGAAAAAATACTTATCTGTTTTGAATATGGATATATTGAACTTTCTCTTCCTGCTCCTCTTGCTTCAAATATTTCTGGCAAAGTTAAAATTTATAAAGACAAACCTACACCTCAAACAATAATACCTCAATTTCCACCAATTTCAGCAATGTATCAACAAAGTATAAATTTTATTAAAGCAATAAAAGGTGAAATAAAACCACCCGTTGATGCAGAAGAAGCATTAAAAGACCTAAAAATTGCAAAAGAATATTTTGATTTATTAAAAAATTAATTTATGTCCACCATGCCTTTGGTTTTGGTTCTCTAATTAATACATTTTTCAGAAATTCAACTGCTTTTCTAAGTCCTTCCTCTCCACTCATTAAACTATCTTCATGTTCAATACTTAATACACCATCGTAACCAGCCATTCTTAATGTTGAAACAAAATCATTCCAGAATTCGTATCCATGTCCATATCCAACTGTCCTAAATATCCAACTTCTATTTTCTTCATCAAGATATGTCTTTGTATCAAGAACCCCATTTATACTTGATGTATATGGATTTATCTTTGTATCTTTTGCATGAACATGATATATTGCTCCTTTCAATTTCCTTATCGCTGCTATTGGATCTATTCCCTGCCAAAATAAATGACTTGGGTCAAAATTTGCTCCAATTTCTTCACCACAGGCATCTCTTAATTTTAAAAGTGTTTCTGGATTATAAACAACAAAACCAGGATGCATTTCAAGACATATCTCTTTTACATTATGCTTTCTTGCAAACTCAACTTCTTCTTTCCAGTATGGAATCACAACTTTTTCCCATTGCCATTTTAAAATATCTGAAAAATCAGTTGGCCAGGGACATGTTACCCAATTTGGATATTTTGCATTTTCACTATCTCCAGGACAACCTGAAAAAGTTATAATTCTTCCTATACCAAGTTTTTCTGCAAGAAGGATTGTTTTTCTTTGAACTTTTTTGTGTGCTTCTGAAATATTTTTATCTGGATGGAGTGGATTCCCATGGCAAGACAAAGCAGAAATTTCAAGACCTCTTTTTTCAAATGCTTTTTTAAATTCATTTAATTTATTCTCATTTTCTAACAATTCATCTACTTTACAGAAAGCATCTCCTGGGTAATTTCCTGTTCCTATCTCTACTGCATCAAGTCCTAATTCTTTTATTTTATCAAGTGCTTCATCCAAACTCTTTCCTCCAAAGACCACTATAAATACTCCCAATTTCATTTTCCCCTCCTTTTTTGTATATTATAAATCAGATTAAAAAAAATTAAAATTACATTCTTTCTGGAAGAGAAATATTTAAAAGATTAAGAGATAATTCAAAAACAACAAGAAGAGATTTTATAAGAACAAGTCGTGCATATGTTAATTCTTTTTCATCTCCAACTATTCTATATTTTTGGTAATAAGAATGAAATAATTTTGATATATCAAGTAAATATTCGGCAAGAAGATGAACTCCGTAAGTTTTAACCACATTATTTATAATTTCATTAAATTTCCAAATTCTTTTCATTAATTCAATCTCTTCTTCATTATTTAATAAATCAATTTGGAATTGTTCTCCTTCAAATTCATAACCTTTTTCTTTTGCAAACTCAATTACATGCTTAAGACGAACATATGCATATTGAAGATAATAAACAGGATTTTCACTTGACTGTTTTTTAGCAACTTCTATATCAAAATCAAGATGACTGTCTATTTTTCTAAATAAAAAGAAAAATTTAGTTGCATCTGCTCCTATTTCATCAATAAGTTGTCTTAAAGTTATAAATTGTCCTTTCCTTGTTGACATTCTTAATTTTTCTTTTCCCCTATATAATGTTGTAAGTTGAACTATTAAAACGATAAAATTATTAGGATTGAAGCCTAAAGAAGTAACTGATGCTTTTAATCTCGGTATATATCCATGATGATCAGGACCAACAATATTTATAATAACTTCAAAGTTCCTTTCAATTTTGTATTTATGGTAAGCGATGTCTGTTGCAAGATATGTATAAGTTTTGTCCTTTTTAACTACAACTCTATCCTTATCATCTCCAAAGACAGTAGTTTTAAACCATAAACTCCCTTCTTTTTCATAAATCAAATTTTTATTTTTTAGAATATTTAAAACATTTTCAACTTCTTTATTTTTTATAAATTCGCTTTCTTTAACCCAATTATCAAAAGAAACACCAAAACTTTTAAGGTCTTTTTTTATATCCTGTAGTATCTCATTAAAAGCAAATTCTATAAAGAAATTTTTATCATCTTTAACTTCTTTTATCTTTTTTGCAATATCAATTAAATAATCACCAAAATATCCATCTTCTGGAATTTCATATTCAATTCCTTTAAGTTGATAATATCTTGCTTTTAATGATTCTCCAAGTAATTCCATTTGTCTACCCGCATCATTTATATAATATTCTTTTGTAACATCAAAATTAGAGAATTTTAATATTCTTGAAAGTGATTCTCCATACGCTGCTTGTCTTCCATGAGCAATTGTTAGAGGGCCAGTAGGATTGGCACTAACAAATTCAATTAATATTTTTTTCCCATTCCCTATATTTTCTTTTAAATATTCCTTCCCATTCTGAAAAATTTTTAAAATATTTTCTCTGTAAATATCCTCATCTATAAAAAAATTAATAAATCCATTCTTTGTTTCAATTTTTTTAATTATTCCTTTTAAATCAGAAGAAATCTTTTGTTTTATAATTTCAGCAAGTTTTTGTGGTGGATTTTCCTTATCTGCAAGTTTAAAAGAGATGTTTGTATAAAAATCACCAAATTCTTCTTTCTCAGATGGCAATACTACAAAATCAACATCTTTTTTAAAATCTTTTATAATTTTTTTTAATGTTTTCTCTATTTTATCTTTTACATCACTTCTCATTCTCTTCTTTTATCTCTTTTAAAAGTTTTTCAATTCTGTATTCTTTCCTCTCATCAAGTTCAAATTCAAGAATAGGTGTGAATTTAAGAGATATCTTCTGCCCAAGTTTATATTGAATAAATTTTTGAGCACTTAAAATCCCACGAAATGCATTTTCTACTTGTTTTTCATCCCCTATAAAACTTATCCCAACCTTTACATTTTTTAAGTCCCCTGTTGTGTGAATATAAGTAATTGTAAAAAAACATATCCTTGGGTCAGATACATCCCTCCTTATTATTTCTTCAATTTCCTTCCTCAACATACTTTCAACTTTTAATTGTCTTCTTGTTTTAATTTTTTCTCCTTTTGTTTATATTAGAATAACAGAAAAAAGATTTTAATGCAATCTCAACAAAGGAATTTATTGTCAAAATAAAGATTTGGTGGTAAATTAATTATATAATGAGATGGAAAGATTTAGAAAACTGGATAAAAGGTATTTTAATATTTGGTCTTATAATTTATTTTTTCTTTTTATTTATATCTTTTGACCCTTTTGACCCAACATTTAAGTTTTGTCAGATTGGTCTTCCTGTAAATCAGAATATAAAAAATTTTGGTGGTAAATTTGGCTCATATTTAACAGGTCTTATTTTCTTTTTATTTGGCAAAAGTTCATATCTTCTTTTAATCTGTCTACTTTTTTTAGGTTATAATATCATCTGGGGAGAAAAAGAAAATTTATGGAAAAGGATTGTAAGTATAGTTGGTATTCTTTCGGTCTTTTCAATATTTTTAACAATGATAAATCCATCTTTTGAAAATTTTAATGGCGGTTTCTTAGGAACTGTTTTGAGTTTTATTTTAAAAGAATATTTTGGAGAAAAGGGCATATTTTTTATTCTTGGACTTTTGTTAATTTTGTTTATAAGTTTAAGTTATAAAATGTATTTTGAGCCATTCAAAGTAGTAATTAATAATTATATTTTTAGAGAAGAAAAAATAATTTTGCCAGAAAATCCAGTTTTATCTGAAAGGGTAACCAAGAAAACATTCCAAACAAGGAAAAAAATAGAACTCCCTGAACCCAAATCAGAGGAGGAGAAATTAGAAACAGAAAAGGAAAAATTAAAAGAAGAAAAAGAAAAAAAGAAAGTAAAAAAGGCGACTATTTCACAAAGAGGGATAGTTTATAATTTCCCACCAATTGATTTCCTAAAAGTAGGTAGTCCAACACAAAAAGAAACAAAAGAGGATTTAGAAATATATGCTCAGGTCATAGAAGAAACACTTTCAGAATTTGATATAGAAGGAGAAGTTGTTCAAATAAATCAAGGCCCAAGAGTTACTATGTTTGAAGTTCAACTTGCTCCAGGTATTCAGGTCCAAAAGATTTTTAAAATTCAAGACAACATTGCTATGAATTTAAAGACAACAACTATAAGAGTTGTTGCTCCTTTACCAAATAAATCAACTGTTGGAATTGAAGTTCCGAATAGAGAGATTTCAATAGTATACTTAAGGGAGATTGTAGAAAGCAGGGATTTTCAAAGGTCTACATCAAAGTTAACCCTTGCTATTGGGAAAGATATAATGGGAAGGCCAATTGTAACAGATTTAAAATTGATGCCACATCTTTTAATTGCAGGTGCCACAGGTTCTGGTAAAACTGTCTGTCTTAATTCTCTTATTACCTCAATTTTATACAAAGCAAGTCCTGATGAAGTTAAGTTTATATTGATAGACCCTAAGATGGTTGAACTTACTCTTTATAATGACCTTCCTCATCTATTGTGTCCTGTTATAGTTGATATTAAAAAAGCGGTCAATGCTTTAAAATGGTTAATAGGAGAAATGACAAGAAGATATAAACTTTTTTCAGAAAACAGAATTAGAAATGTTGACTCATACAATAATATTTTTAAAGATAATCCTTTGCCATATATAGTTGTTGTTATTGATGAACTTGCTGATTTAATGGCAGTTGCAAAAAATGAAATAGAACATAGTATTATACGACTTGCCCAACTCTCAAGAGCAGCAGGAATACATTTAATTTTAGCAACTCAAAGACCATCTGTAAATGTTATAACTGGTGTAATTAAAGCAAATTTACCTTGTAGAATATCTTTTCAAGTTACATCAAAATTTGATTCAAGAACAATTCTTGATAGAATTGGTGCTGAAAAATTACTTGGAAGGGGAGATATGTTATTCTTACCACCTTTAAGTTCAAGTTTAATAAGAATTCAGGGAAGTTATATTTCAGATGAAGAGATAGAAAAAGTATGTAGTTTTATAAAGAAACAGAGAATTCCAGAATATAATATGGAAATCCTTGAAAGTAAATCTATTGAAGAAGTAGGCGCCCTTGAAATATTACAAACAGAATATGATGATGAAGAAGCACTTTATGAACAGGCAAAAAGGATTGTTATTACTACAAAAATCGCTTCAATTTCAATGCTTCAAAGAAGATTGAGAATAGGATTTAATAAAGCAGCAAGATTGATTGAAAGGATGGAAGAAGAAGGGATTGTTGGACCATATCAAGAAGGCAAACCCAGGAAAGTTTTAATAAACTTGGATAACAACGAACAAAATTCAGAGGAAAATGGATTTGAAGAGTTTAAGTGAATTAATAAAGA
>JAMWCA010000066.1 GCA_023819545.1 Candidatus Omnitrophota bacterium | reverse complement strand
TTTTTCAATATCTTGGTTACTAAACATCTCATCTAGAGGTTTTGCAGGAATAACCCTTACCGCACCAAGAATTTTTGGTTCAGTTGGATAAAGGTGAGTTTCAGATTCTATATCCTTTTCTAATTTTTCCTTTTTGCGGATATACTCTTTTTTTCTTTTAATCTCATTCTGAATTGTAACTTCAGGAATATTTTCGCCTTTCATTCTTCTTGTCTCATACTCGGCAATTTTACTTTCTGATTCAAGAATCATAGATTCAAGCGAGCGGATTCCATACTTACTTTTAATTTCAGCATCTCTTTGACGTCTCTCCAGCAGTTCCTTTTTATAATTCTCAAGTCCTTCTCTTACGACAAAAGATACAACAGCATCCTTATCAGGAAAAATTTCTGTATGTTCCGAAATTTTATCTTCGGGTTTCAAATCCCATAGGACAGCTGGATTAAGTAATGAAAGTACATTATTTCTATCATGATAAACTGCAAAAAGTTTCTTGCCTGCAATACTATTTTTTCCATCTTTTATCTCTGTTTCTAAGAACCAGATTATTCCATCTTTTTTTCCCTCAGGATCAACAAAGGTGGCTCCCTCGGTGGCGTTCTTTGTATATTGGCTTATAATAATACTTACAATCGCCTCTAGTAGTGGATGGCCCATTGCAACAAATTCTGCCTGAGTTTTAAAAGCTTTCTCTTTGTCAAAGGATATTTTTTCGTATTCTTTTTGAACTTCTCCAAATTTTATTTTAAAGTCATATGGCTGGTTGCGAATCTCAAAAGGCACAGAATTAATCCGCCAGAGTCCATCTTCTTTTTTATCCATCTTGATATTCAAAACCTTTGAAGCCTTCTTAAAGAACTCTTCAACGTATTCTGGAACGAGCCTATTTTCCATTGCTTTTCGTTGCTCACCAAGAATTTTGGTTAAATCGATGTGCCTTGTGGCAATAGCCTCAAAGCTCGCCATTCTAACTCTATTAATAGCCTCTTCATCTGGAATTCTCTCAAAGTCTTTGAGAATATCCTCCATTGTCCTGCGGTTGGCTATGGCATCCACGATTAGGTCTTTCAAACTCTTTCCAACCAGCACCTCGCCTATAACATCGAAAACTCTGTCTGAGCCGAGATGTTCTCGAATCTGAGTCAGCTTATTAAATAATCTTTCCAGTATACGACCTTCTCTCGTATCTACAGCTACTAAGTTGTAGATATGAACTTCATGTTGCTGGCCGTAGCGGTGCACACGTCCCATTCTCTGCTCCAAACGATTTGGATTCCAGGGAATATCATAGTTGACCATAAGCCAGCAGAACTGGAGATTAATACCTTCCCCGCCAGCTTCTGTTGATACCATAATCTGCGCTTGATTTTTAAACTCAGCCTCAGCTTTAATTCTTGCATCCAGGTTCATTCCACCGTGAATAAACGTCACAGAGTAACCCCATTTTTTCAGTTTTTCAACTAAATATTCCAGTGTGTCTTTGGATTCTGTGAAAAGTAATAACTTTGTACCAGTTTGATGGAGTTTTTCAGCGTCCATTACCTTTCTTAATTCGTTTAATTTAGTTTCAATCTCTTTCTTTTCGACTTCTTTGGCGAGTACCACGAGTTCTGAAAGTTTCTCAATTTCCTCTTTTAGTTCTTCGAGGGTTTCGGCAGAGGTGAGTTTCTCCAATAATTCTTCTTCTTTCCTCCACCTCTCTTTTTCTTCTAAATCTTCGAGGTAATCTTCATCGTATCCAACATCTTGAAGGAGTTTCCCTTTTCCATAGAGGTCCTTCAACCGCTCGTATCTACGCTCCAGGGATTTTCTTATGGCACGGGCACTCGAGGCAAGACGGCGCTGCAAAATTGTAAGTGCAAAAGTAACATTACGTTTTTCTTTCTCCAGGGCTTTGTTAAAGTGCTTTTCAACATATTCTGTGACGGCGTTGTAAAGCTTTTTTTCATCGTCCGAGAGATAATACTTGGGTGTTTCCACTTTTCGCGGTGGAAAAATAGGAGTCCCGTCGAAATTCTTTAAATCTTCCTTCAATCTTCTTAAAAATAAGGGATTATCTTTATTTTGAATTGACTCAGAAAGCATATTAACATCGGCAAAGAAACCAGGTTCTAAAAGCTCAAGGAGTAGACGAAAATTTTCAGGATCACCACGATGAGGAGTCGCCGTAAGGAAAAGAAGATAAGTACTTATTGGCGAGAGAAGTTCGCCAAGATTGTAACGGTTTGTTTTGTTGGTTTTTTCGCCATATTTATAAGCGGACATTTTGTGAGCTTCGTCAACTATACACAAATCCCATTTAGAGTCTTTTAATGCTAACATCACATCGTCCTGTTTTGCAAAATCCATAGAGATGATAATTTGATTTCTATCTGTAAAAACATTTTTTCCCCACTCTGCGTCCATCACACCTCTGTCAACGATTGAAAATCTCTCTTGGAACCTATCTTTCATTTCTCTGAGCCACTGGTCCTTTAAATGTCCAGGAACAACTATGAGTGTTCTCTCCACAAGTCCACGATATTTTAGTTCCTTTATAAGGAGTCCTGCCATAATAGTCTTTCCTGCACCCGGGTCATCGGCAAGAAGGAATCTGATGCGTGTATTCTGCAATATATGGTGATATATCGCCTCAATCTGGTGGGGTAGAGGGTCAATCTGAGAAATGCTTACAGCGTACAACGGGTCAAATTGAAAAGCGTTTCTTATTCTATGAGATTCCAAATAGAGAAACAATGATTCCCCATTAGCAGAGAAAGTGAATAATTTTTCTTCCAAGATCTCAATATTTTTTACATCCTCTTCTGAAAGAACGGGATTGTAGTAGCGATTAGTTTCAATTCCCACAGCTTCGATTTTTATTTGGCTTTGTCCAATAATATTAGTGGAAATAACTCTTACATTTTCTTGCCAGAACGGCCCCTTTAATATATTACCTTGTTGAATTTGTATCATTCAAACACCTTTTAATGTAAAAATGTGGCATATATCAATTTTACAAACTATATATATCCCTCGGTCTTTTGTAAATATATAAATTATAACTTTTCTGTTGTACATGTATTTAACATTTTTAATTTAATTTTTCCCTTAAATTTAAGATTTTCTACAAGAAAATCAAGTTGGGATACAAATAAAATCAATATTGAAAGTTTAGCTTAGCGTTTTGTAACTCTTTACCCATTAGTAATATGATCTTTTTTATTAATTAGAAATTTTTACTAAAGATTCTATCAGAAACCCCTGCTAAATATGGGTCCAAACATAATTTAGTTATTACTGATTTTAAAAGAAATTGTCGCTTTCGTGTAAGTATAAGTTTGGTGTTTAAATAGCTTTTTTAGTTATTCAAAATTCGATATTCCTTTTATCTGAAAATAGGTTTTCCCATTTTATCTTCTTACTCTCCAATATAGTTCTTTTTATCCGCCATCATTGTGGTCCTCAATTTTTTTCTTTGATTGTTTAATTCTTATCAACAACCTTTTCTGTAGAATCTGTTGACTTTTGTGAATTGTCTGAAAAAAAACTGAGCTCTTTACCCATCGAACTTTTATTAGATTCTGCGAGTTTTTTGGAATTAGTTTTTCTTTGTTTGTCGTGTTTTTCTACTTTTTGATTCTGACTTATATTGCCTTTGCCAACTTCACTATGATACCCGTATACTTCTGATGTAGGTTCAGTTGATTTAGATTTAACAGAATCATTATTTTTGTCTAAATCCTTTTGATCCAGCTCAGATTTAGCATTTTCGGGCTGCACCGATGTGTTAATATTCTTTAAGGTATTTTTTTGGCGTTCAAGTTCTTCTTTATCTTTCTCTAGTTTTTTAATTTCTACTTTAAGAGAATTTTTATCCTTTTGTAACTTAGTGATTTGGTCTTCCAGGAAAGCCTTTTCGGCTTCAAGCTCCTCCTTTTCTTTCTTTTTCTTTTCATTTTCTTTTCGAATGGAAGAAATAGCTAAATCATTATCAATAAAATTTTTTATAACAAAGTTCACTTCTTTAAGCTTATTGTATTCTGGAATAAGTTGCCGAGATTTTTGCAATTCTTCCAGATAGTCAGCTAAACACTTGAATGGGCTATTCCGTTTAGATAAAGACTGATCAAGTTCAAATTCAATAGTTCCATCTGTAATCTTGATATCTTTCGTATGTATAACAAGAATGTCGACCAGTGATGGAATAAAATTACTAAATTCAAACTGCTCTTCAAGTCGATCACCCAAGAATAACATGCCTAGAAGAAAGATTGCCGTCTTGGTATGCGTGGGTTTTACATCAAGAAAAGAACGTAACTTTTCTGATTCTGTCTTAGCAATATCTAAAAATTCCTTCGTGGCAGCAACCAACTGGTCAGAAGGGGTGAATTTAAGCCCCTTTCTTACATATTTTTCTTTTAGATCTTCGAAACCCTCGACCAATGTCTTGTATTCATTGTCTTTAGAGAGTTCACTTGATATGAAAGAAAGAAAATCTATCATAGAATAAGTTTGTGAATAGAAATACTTATAAGAAGCGGATAGTAGACCATAGAGTGAGTAGAAATTTTTTTCTTGCCAGAAATCTTCTAGTTTTTTCCTGGCATCATATGGATTATGAATAAGAAGGAGTTGAAGCAAGATCACGGAATCATTTTTTTGATCAAGATCGGAGCGTGAAATTTTCAAGCTTGAATTGTCAACCTTTAGCTTTGAGAAAAAGTTATCGTAATCATCTTTAAAACAATGATAGCATAGTGCTAAAGCGCCTGAAAAAACATTTAGGGTTTTACGTACTTTAAAGTCATCTCGTAATTTGTCGAAGCTATCTATGCGAAGATCAGGATTAAGTTTCAGAAGATTATTGATTTTAATGCTATCGTATGATGCAAAAATTTGAGTATTTACTTTATGGCGTTTTTCGTAGTACCAACCAAACTGTGAAACTTCGTGAAGGTCAATATAATGTTGTTCTTGGAGTTTAGAGTATACTTCTGTACTGATCAAAATTAAAAAATCGTCTGCTGCAAATAAAAAGATTGGTTTAGTATAGTTTTGAAAATCTTTGAGAGTCTGTTTACGACTGGTGTCTAAGTAGTCCAGAGAAATGCGCTTCTCTGAAAGTGCTCTTGTTACAAAATCTTCACCTTTAAATGGATAGATTATTTTATTATTTAGACAATTTTCCATAATGTTTGTTCCTATATATTAAATACTTCTTTTATTATATCTTTATTGGTCTTGGTGGAGGTTCCTATATCCAATACTTCATCAGCAGAGACACACTGATAAAAGTCTGCATCCCCATCACTTTTCACAGCTTGATAAACGTATGACTGGTCTCTTTTTGTATAACTACAATATATCCTCTTTCGTGCTCTTGTAAACAAGACAAAGAGAAGATTATTAAAGATTTGCTCATTACTCCATTTATCCTCATCTGTTCTTGGAAAAATAATGTAATCAAATTCAAGCCCCTTGAGGCTGTGAATTGGTGATAAAATCAAAAGCGAGTCTCCGGAGAAATCTGGTAAATCTTCTTTTTTTTCAGTTATGCGAAAATAATTAATATTACGTTCACGTAACTCAATTTCAAGTTTGTCAAGAGTGGCGTGTTGGAAGTGTGCCACAGCAATTTTGCGACTATGTTCATCCTTGTTCAACTCGATGTCTTTGATAATTTTAGCAATGGAATCCATTTCCTGATTTTTGTTTGAGGCTTCAATAAAAATAACCGGTTGATTGTTTGCACTTGCAGCTTGCATTGGATTTTTGAGAATTGGTAAAATAAAATCATTTATTTTCTGTTGGAGAGTTATACCTCTTTTTTGTTCAAAATCTGTGAGACGCATAAACTTGCTAGCAAAGCGCGCAACAAATAGACAATTTCTATAATTCACATCAAGAGTAATCGTTGCTGAATCAGAAAATTCGTTGGCAAGATAGTGGAAGCCATCTGCATCTTCATAGATTTGTTGGCTATCATCTCCAAGCCATATTTGACATAAGGATTTATTCTTAACAGCATTAATCCATTTTTGTTTAAAATCCTGACATTCATCAATTAAAAAGATGTCCTTTAAAGGGCGGCCATGGTGATACCAATAATGAAAATGCCAGATTGATTCCCCGATCGCTTCGTTTTTAAAACCATCTTCAACGAATTTCCTGAGTAATTTGGTAAAAACCAGGAAGCCGACAGACTTTTTAGTGTGTTTTAGAAGTAGTGAGAGCGCGTATGCAGCAATAATGGTTTTCCCCGAGCCGGCACATCCACGCAAGAAAAAGCTCTTATCATGTTCCTGAAGTATTTTTTTCAGAAACTCTTTTTGTGGTTGCGTAAGATCTTCAAATGTTATCCCAGACCATCTATGAGCTGATTCAGCCATTTATCATTCTCCATCTTAAAATGATTTTTAAGTTTGTTTATTTCCAAACTGTAATATATTATTTAATTACCCAACAATGAACACCAGTAGTAATTTCAGGAGCTACACAACTGCTGATTGGCACGAATTTCCGTCTATGGTCTATAAAATCAACATATGCCATTTTCTTTATCCGTTTAACACTTTTAGTTATATTTTTCCCTATAATTTAAGTTTTTTTAAGAAAAAATCAAATGGATTTCATGTAAAACCGGTATTATAATTGCTTTAAATTTGTAAATAAATTCGAATAATTTTTCCAGTATAAAAAAAGCTATTATTAATAGAATTTGAGTAAATGGTAACAAACCTTTTACATCCTATATTAAAATTCAAATTTAATATTTTAAAAACTTTTGCCGCTGTTTAATAGATGTTTCATTATGTACTGGTTCATATTTTTTGATTACGATTATTTACATCAGCTATTTTATTTA
>JAMWCA010000065.1 GCA_023819545.1 Candidatus Omnitrophota bacterium | reverse complement strand
TGCTCTCTTGCTTAACTTCTCATAATCTTCCTTTCTCTTCGCATACTTTTCTATCTTGTTTAAAATCCTTAATATTTCCTTCCTCCTTTCATCTCTTGGAATTGGTATGAACTTCGCTACGCATTTATCAGCAAATTTAATCATCTACACCCCCTGTTTATTATCTTCTATTTTATCTATATCTTCTACTTTTTCAAACATAAAAGAGGTGTATATTATCTTTCTCAACTTCTTCAATTGTATTTGAAAACCATTGATTCAAGGCGAATTCCGAATTTTTTATTTATATAAATTCCTGGTTCAATTGTAAATACATTTCCTTTTTCAATTTTATCTTTACTTTTTTTATTTAAGTATGGCTTTTCATGAACATCTATTCCTATTCCATGCCCAAGACCATGAAGGAAAAACTTTTCAAGATTATATTTTTTAAAATTTTCAACTGCTTTTTGATATATTTGATTTGCATTGAAATTTTGATTTTCAACTAATTCAGAACATATATTTTTTGTTTCTTCAACAATCTTATAAATTCTTTTTATTTCATCATTTACTTTTCCACAAAAAAATGTCTTTGTTAAATCGCTTTTATAACCAGAAAAGTCTGCTCCTAAATCTATTACTATAACTTCCCCATTTTTTATTTCTTTATTTTTTGATTTATGATGCGGATAAGAAGAATGGACTCCTGATGCAACTATTGGTTCAAATGCATCTTTTCTTGCGCCATTTTTTATTAGTTGATATTTTATTTCTGCAACAATATCAAGTTCTTTTACTCCTTCCTTTATATATTCTTTTATTTTATCAATCGTTTTTTCTGTTATATCTTGTGCTTTTTTTATAAGTTCTATTTCATTATCAGTTTTAATTTTCCTTAATTCTAAAAAAATATCATCAACTGGAATTAACTTTGTTTTTATTTCTTTTTGTAGATTTTTATAAGAATGGTATGAAATTTCCATGTTTATAAATCCAGTTTTTTCATATTTAGAGAGGAATTTCTGAAATGTTTTGTTTTTCACCTCTTTTATAAACAATGTTTTTAAATTTGAATTATACCTGAAACTGTCAAGAGATTCGTATATGTAAAGAGGAGAAGTAAAAAAAAATAAATTATCTTTATCAATTAATAAATATCCCTCAACATCAACAAGTCCAGTTATATAAAAGATATTGGATGGATTTTTTGTAAATAGACAATCAATTTTTTTACTCTGAAGAAACTCTCTAATTTTTTTAATTCTTTTATCTGAATTTGTAAAGTAAATCATCTCCTTGAACAACTAACGCACCTGCATCAGTTTCTATTTTTCCATTTGGTCCTGCTGAATAAATTATCATAACTTTTTCTGTGTTATTATAAGCAACAAGATAGGTTCGTCCCCATGGGTCTAAAGGAGTCCCATAAGGAACTACATTTTCAAGATTAGATGACCAACCAGAAGCAGCAACAATAGGAACAGAACCATTATCTGATCTATAAATTATGTTTGGTTGAAATGTTATATAAGGTCCATCCCAATTATGTCCTTGAGTTATTTCTGATTCTGCATCAGTAGTATCGTTTCCATTATTATCAGCATAAACAAGAGTATAAGTTCCATTTAAATCATTTCCATTATTTGTTCCATTTGCTACCGGATAATCTGAACGGTTACTTCCAGCAAGTGAAGGGTCCCTTAAATCACATAATCTAACATACCATCCAACATCTAATTTTACCATTGTCATTATGCTTGCTAAATTTGCCATTTCTGCACGTGCCTTATCTATCATTGCCTTGCTTCTTGACTTCCTTATTGCTGGTAGTAAAAGACTAGCAAGAAAGGCAATTATAACCATAACTATAAGAAGTTCAACAACAGTAAAACCCTTTTTTCTCATTATTTTCTCCTTTTTAATCTTCTCCCCATTCTGTGACCTCATTATTATCATTAATAACAACTGAATATCCATTCGGTCTTGCTGCTACATTTCCCATATGAGGAGTCCCATCATCCGCATCAAGAGAAAAATCTATCTGATTTAAATTTATCCAATTAGCACTTCCATCAATATATAAAACATTTATTCCCCAGGCATGATTTCCAGTCAATTGGTCACAACCTGAAAGATTATTATAATTGGATAAATTTCTTGTATTATATATCCCTCTATCACTTATCATAGGAACTGGTTTTGATGATTTATTATTTGTTGTTAAACCAAAAACAAAAGCATAAGAGGCATACCAATCATTTCTCCAGTCAGACCAATTATTATCTGTTGGTGGAACACTATGATATTCTCCTATATCTCCATCTGGTGGTGGTAATTTTCTATTTATTGAACTTGGACACCAAAATGTTTTTGTCGTTTTTATATAATAAGGATAAATTGATTTAAAAGAAGAGTCAGTCGCACCAGAATATAAAGCTGTTTGTTGGTCTGGAAATTTCTCATAATGGTCTTCAGCATACATTTCATAAGCAACTCCCAATTGTCTTAGATTATTTATACAGGTTGTTCTTCTTGCTCTTTCTCTTGCTCCAGATAAAGCGGGTAAAAGTAAACCAGCAAGCGCAGCAAGTATAGCAATAACAACAAGCATTTCTACAAGTGTAAAACCATCCTTTTTCATATATTTCTCCTATTTTATTCTCCACCACCACCTCCTGAACTTCCAGATAAACTCATAGCGATTTTAATTAAAGGCATATAAAGAGAAATAACTATAAATCCAACAACTCCACCAAGAAATACAATCATTATCGGCTCTATCATTGAAGCAAGTGCTGCAACTGCTGCATCAACTTCTGCTTCATAAGCATCTGCAATTCTATCAAGCATAGCATCCATCTGACCTGTTTCTTCACCAACAGCAACCATATTTGTTACCATTGGCGGAAAGACCTTTGTTCTTAACATTGGACCTGCAATCCCTTCTCCTTCTCTTACTCTATTTCTTATTTCATTTATTCCATTTGCAATAACATCATTACCAACTGTATCTCTTACAATCTGCAATGCCTGTAGAATTGGAACACCACTTGAAATTAATGTTGCAAATGTCCTTGCAAATCTTGCTATTATTGTTTTTGAGACGATTGGACCAAATAAAAAGATTTTTAGTTTTAACATATCTATCCAGTATCTTGTAAATTTAATTTTTGTTAATATTCTGTAAAGTATAACAAGAGCAACAATCCCAATTACCACTAAATATGATTTATGTAACATTAACTTTGAAATAGCAATAACAAGTTTTGTTGGGGCAGGTAAATCCCCAACTTCCATATCTTCAAAAATTTGTATAAATGTAGGAACTATTTTTAACATAATAAATGTTAACATACCTATTGTAACAAAAAGAACTACAGTCGGATAAGCCATTGCTGATTTTATTTTACCTCTTAATTTTGCTTCTTTTTCCATAAATTCTGCCAATCTACTCAATACAATTTCAAGAGCACCACCTGCCTCACCTGCTTTAACCATAGCAACATAAATCCTTGGAAAACTACTCGGATGCTTACTCAATGCTTCTGAAAATAAGGCTCCGCTTTCAATATCATCTGCTATTTTCCCTAAAACGACACTTGCTGTTCCTCTTCTCTGTTCTTTTAAAACTCTCAATGACCTTAAAAGTGGAAGACCAGCACCAATTAATGTTGCTAATTGCCTTGTAATAATCATCAACTCTTTTGTTTTTATCTTTTTCCCACCAATAAATGTTAAAGGAATTGAAATTGAAACTCCTTTACTTTTTGATTTTTTAGAAGTTGCTTTTGCTGGCTGTGTCTTTGTTTCTTTTGCCTTTGTTGCACTTGTCCCTTTAGCAGGAGTAACACTTGTAACAAAATATCCCATACTTTTAAGCTTTCCTATTGCCTCCTGAATACCAGAAGCATCTATTGTTCCGCTCAACATTTTTCCAGAATTATCAATTGCATTATATTGAAAAATAGCCATCTTTCCTCCTTAATTTTTCAATATCCATGAACTTCTTTTGCAACTTCTTCTATAGTAGTTATACCAAGATTTATTTTTTGGAGTCCATCATCAAGAAGTGTTTTCATTTTACATTCTTTTATAGCAATCTCTCTTATTTCTCCAAGAGGTCTTCTTTCATAAACTGCTTGCCAAAATTTTTCATTTGGGATTAATATTTCAAAAATTCCTGTTCGCCCCTTATATCCACCTCTGCAAAAAGGACATCCAACTGGTTTATAAAATTTCATCCCTTCTGCCTTTTCTGGAGTTAAAGAGACCTCAAGAAGTTCTTGCTTTGAAGGTCTATATTCCTGTTTACACCTTGGACATAGAACTCTTACCAATCTTTGTGCTATAACTCCTTCAATTGTAGATGCAAGTAAAAATGGTTCTACATTCATATCAACAAGTCGGTAAATAGTTGTTGGAGCATCATTTGTATGAAGTGTGCTTAAAACAATATGACCTGTTAATGATGATTGAATTGCCATCTGTGCTGTATCAAAATCTCTTACTTCACCCACAAGTATAATATCTGGATCCTGCCTCAAAATACTTCTTAAACATCTTGCAAAAGTAAGTCCAATATGTTCTTTTATAGGAACTTGAATTGCTCCTTCAAGCATATATTCTACAGGGTCTTCAGTTGTTATAACTTTAACATCTGGAGTATTCAATTTTCTTAAAATCGCATATAATGTTGTTGTTTTTCCACATCCTGTTGGACCTGTTGCAAGTATTATCCCATGTGGTTTTCTAATCATTTTCTCTATTTTTTCCATATCATCGGGAAGAAGTCCAAGATTTTCAAGTTCAAATATTGTCTTTCCTCTATCAAGAACTCTGATTGCAAGACATTCGCCAAAAACAGTTGGAACTGTGTTTACTCTTAAATCAACAGACCTTCCCATAACAGACAATTCAATTCTTCCATCTTGTGGAAGTCGTCTTTCAGCAATATCCATACCTGCCATAATTTTGAAACGACAGAATAAGGCAAAAGCAAGTCCTTTAGGCGGATGAACTAGGTCATATAAAACACCATCAACTCTATATCTTACTCTGAAGTCATCTTCAAATGGTTCAAGATGCACATCAGATGCATTATCTCTAACTGTTTGAAGTAAAATTAAATCAAATAATTTAACAACAGGAGGTAAAGACGCTATCTCTTCAAGAGATGTTATTGTAGCATATTCACCTTGACTTGCTATAGTATTCAATTCTTCCATTTCTTCAACATCTTGAGCAAGCCATTTTATCAAATCATCTATTGTTTCTATTTCTTTTCCATAATATGTCTCTATTGCCTCTTTAATATCATCTTCATCTGCAAGTACCATTTTTATCTTATAACCAAGAATAAAAGAAATATCATCTTGAATATTTAAACTTAATGTATCACCAACAGCAAGAATTAAGGTATCTCTTTCAAGTTTTATAGGAATTACATTGTATGTCTTTGCAAGTGCGGAAGGGAAAACTTCAACTGCTTTTCTATCAATTGTTGTATTTTTTAAATCAATCATCTCAATTCCTGCTTGTATACTTAAAACTCTTTTTAATTCCTTCTCAGTTATATATCCTAAATCAACAAGAATTCTACCAAGAAAATGTCCTGTTTCTCTTTGTTTTTCAAGCGCTTCTTTAAGTTGTGATTCAGTAATTAAACCCTGTTCAATTAACATTTGACCGATAAGTTTTCTTGCAGTCATATTATTTAACCTCTTCTTTTTGTATTTCTGCTTCTATTCCTTCTTTCTTTATTTCTTTCAATACCTCTTCTCCAAGAACTCCTTCAGCAACAAGTTGTGCTTTAACACTATCAGGGTCATAAGAAAATGTCATAACATCATCAAGTCCTATTTTACCCTCTTTAAATAGACGCATCAAACAGCTATCCATAGTTACCATTCCCCATTTAGCACCTGTCTGTATTTCTGAAATAATTCTATAGGTTTTCCTTTCTCTAATTAAATTCTGAATTGACGGTGTAGCAACCATTATTTCAAAAGCAGCAACTCTACCAGGTTTATCAATCCTTTTTAAAAGAACTTGTGAAATTATTGCTAAAATTGAAACAGATAACATAACCCTTATCTGTTCTTGTTGTGCTACTGGGAAAACATTTACAATTCTATCAACTGTTCTTGCTGCACCTGTTGTATGTAATGTTGCAAAAACAATATGACCTGTTTCTGCTGCTGTAATTGCTGCTTCAATTGTTTCAAGGTCTCTCATTTCCCCTACAAGAAAAACATCAGGGTCTTGCCTTAATCCCCTTCTTAAGGCCTCAGCAAATGTTGGAACATCTACTCCAAGTTCTCTTTGTGTTATTATTGACCTTTTATGTGAATGATAATATTCAATTGGGTCTTCTATTGTTATAATATGTTTCTCAAGATTTGTATTTATCCAGTCAATCATACTTGCAAGAGTTGTTGTTTTACCAGAACCTGTTGGACCTGTTACAAGAATAAGCCCACGAGGTCTTGTAAGTAAATATTTCATAGTATTTTCATCAAGTCCTATTTGTTGGAATGTTAAAAATTTATAAGGAATTAATCTTAAAGCCATAGCAACATGTCCTTTTTCTTTAAAAACACTTACTCTAAATCTTGCCAAATCTTTAAATGCAAAACCAAAATCAGTTCCACCAACTTTCTGCAATTCTTCCTGATGTTCTCTTGAAGTTATTGCTTTCATATAATTTAAAGTATCTTCTGGAGTTAATGGCTCACTATCAAGTTTATGAAGCCCTCCATGTAAACGAGCCATTGGAGGTAGTCCCACATTTATATGTAAATCAGAAGCATTTTCTCTAACAACAAATTCAAGTAATTCTTCTATCCTTTTTGCCATTATGTTTCCCCTGTTACAGATATAACTTCATCAAGTGTGGTTAATCCCATTTTTACTTTTAAAACACCATCATCATACATACTTCTCAT
>JAMWCA010000064.1 GCA_023819545.1 Candidatus Omnitrophota bacterium | reverse complement strand
GTTAATTTTCTATTTCATTCAAACACAATAATACCTTTAAATGGGAATTTAAGGGAGCACTGGATGTATTTAGGTTCAATAGGGTTTTTTATATATTTTGTTTTATTAATTGAAAAGATAAATAAGGGAAAACTTAAACTAATCCTGACAATTTTAATATTTACACTTTATGGAACAAGAACAATATTGAGAAACTATGACTGGAAAGACCCAGAAGAATTATATATTAAATCATTAAAATATTCCTTTTCTCCTGCTCAATTATACGGCAATTTAGCATATTTATATATAATAAATGGTCAACCAGAGAAAGCATATCAACTTCTTTATCCAGTTGTAAAAAAGGGGTTCAAAACAGAATCAATATTATATATGTATGCTGTCTCATTAAAAAATTTAAAAAACTATCAAAAAGCTGAAAAAGCATTCTTAGATGTTTTAAAAATAAATCCTGAAAATTATGAAGCATTAACTGAACTTGGAGAGATATATTTTTTAAAAAATCAAATTGAAAAAGCAAAGAAAATATTGGAAAAAAGTTTAGATTTAAGAAAAGAATATCCTAAAACTTATTTTATTCTTTGCCAGGTTTATCTGATTAAAGGGGAAATGGAAAAAGTAATTTACTGTTTAGATAGGTTGATAGATTTTGCTCCAGATGATTTTTATTCTTATTATCTTAAAGGAGTAATTTTAAAACAATATAATGAATTTGATAAAGCAAATAAGAGCTTTGAAATTGCTTATTCAATATTAAAGAAAAAGAACGACTTTTATTCAATTTTCAATCTTGGTCTTTTGCTTAAAGAAATGAACAGAATAGATGAAGCATTAGATAAATTTAACTATTTAATAAAACTTAAACCAGAAGATATTGAAATAATGAATGAAATAGGGATTTGTTATGCTTTAAAAGGAGAGAAAGAAAAAGCAAAAGAGATATGGGAAAAGATTTTAAAAAAAGAACCATCATATTATCCAGCAAAAGAAAACTTGAAAAAATTGTTTGAAAATTAGATAATAAATAAAAATTTTTGTTAAAAATTGAAAATGGTTAGGTTGGATAGAAATGGGATTACTTTAATGGAAATACTTATTTCTATATGCATTATTTCTTTTATTGCATCTATTTCTCTTCCTGTTTTACACAGAGCAAGGAATAAAGCAGTCATAGCAAGGACAAAGGCAATTATAAATACTATTGAATCAGCACTTTCTATCTACGAGACCGACTTTGGTGATTACCCACACAATGAAGATAATGGAAGTCAAATTCTCGTAAAACTTCTTCAAGGTCCTATTGAAAGTGATAGATGGAATGGACCATATATAAGATTTAAAAAAGAAGATATTGATGAAAATGGAAATATTGTAGATGCATGGAAAAATCCAATTAGATATAAATACCCACAAACAGAATACAATAATGTTCCTTTTCTTATAATTTCAGCAGGGCCTGATAGAAAATTTGGAACAAAGGATGATATAGGGAATTGGTAAAATAAAAGGGGGTTAAGATGGAAGAATTGATAAAATTACAGGAAAAAAAGAGGACAAAACTTTATAAATTACTTGGAGAACTTCCTGACAGAAATTATCCTGTTAAAGTTATAAAGAAAATTGAAGAAGAAAGAGAAAAATATATACTTGAAAAACTTATTCTTGATTTAAATGGTTATGAACTTGTTCCTGCTTATTTTGTTAAACCTAAAAATTTAAAAGGTAAACTTCCTTGTGTTGTTTTTAATCACTCTCATGGTGGCAAATATTATCTTGGTAAGGATGAGTTTATTGAAGGAAATACTTATATGGCACAACCTCCCTATGCTGAAGTAATTACATCTTTGAATTTCTGTGGTATCTGTATAGACCATTTAAATTTTGGAGAGAGAAGTGGTAGAGATGAATTGACACTTTTTAAAGAACTTATATGGCAAGGCAAAGTTTTATGGGGGCTTATGGTTTTTGATAGTTTGAAAGTTATTGATTATATTATAACAAGAGATGATGTTGATGAAAAAAGGATATGTACAATAGGGATGAGTATGGGTTCAACAATGGCATGGTGGATATCTGCTCTTGACAAAAGAATAAAAGTTTGCATAGATATTTGTTGTTTAACAGATTTTGAGACATTTATAAAAACAAGAGGGCTTCCTGGCCATGGTATTTATTATTTTGTCCCTTCTTTACTTAAATATTTTTCAACATCGGATATAAATTCTCTTATTGCACCAAGACCACACCTTTCAGTTGCAGGTGCTTTTGATAGTTTAACCCCTGTTGAGGGACTTGAGAAGATAGATAAAAATTTGAAGAAAATTTATAAAAAATTTGGGAAAGAAGAAAATTGGCAACTTAAAATTTATAATGTTGGACATAGAGAAACATTCCAGATGAGAAGTGATATAATTGAATTTCTTTTAAAACATATTTAATATGAAAAGATTTGATTTAGGGATAAAGGTTGTAAAATTGGCAGGAAAGTATTTAAAGGAAAACTTTAATAAAGTTTCAAAGTTGAATGAAGATAGATATGACATAAAACTTTTACAGGATATAGAAAGTGAGAAGATTTTGTTGAATAATATAAAAAATTTCTTTCCAGAAGATAGTTTTTTAAGTGAAGAAACTAAAATCCCCCAAAAAAATAAAAAAAATTTATGGATAATTGATCCTCTTGACGGTAGTTTAAATTTTTCAAGAGGGATTCCCCATTTCTGTATTTCAATTGCATTTATTGGTGAGGATGAAAAATTTGGTATTGTTTACGATTTTTTTAAGGATGAATTATTTACTGGAATAGAGGGAGAAGGAGCATATTTAAATGGGAAAAGAATAAAAGTAAGTAAGACAGATAAAATAGAAGAAAGTGTATTAGCAATTGGATTTATGAGAGGGAAAAAAGAGATTCTATATGGATTAAAACTTTTCAACATGTTTGCGAACAAGGTAAAAAAAATTAGAATAATGGGTTCTGCTTCTCTTGACTTTTGTTATCTTTCTTCAGGTAGAATTGATTTATTAATTCATTTAAATTTAAATAGATGGGATTATGAAGCAGGTATTATAATACTTAAAGAAGCAGGTGGAAAGTTAGAAATAGAAAAATATGACAAAATTAGAATTTTTAAAGCAACAAATGGAAAATTGTTGATTTAAAATGGAAAGAAAAAAAATTATAAAATTAGAAGATGTAGTTATAAAGCCAGTTTCAAACTTAATAGAGAGATTTAATCTTTTTATAAAGAATATAGAAAGGAAAGAAAAAATAATAGAAGTAGATGGTTTTATTTCAAATTTACTTGAAGAATTAAAAGATGTTGAAAAAGGGATTCTTGGATTTTTTGGAGAAATATTATTTATGTATCACCTTTCTGAAAGAATGGTTAGTATTGAGAATGAAATATCTCTTGTTGAAATTCTTGGAGAAAGAACAAAAGAATTTTTAAAACCAGATTTTATAAAGATTTACCTGACAACAATTGATAATAAAATTTCTTCTGCTTATAGTTATCCTGTTGATTTTAATGATGAATTTTTAATTAAAATAGTTAATGAAAGTTTTGAAAAAGGTGAAAGTTTTTTATATGAAAAGAAAATTAATGGCAAATTTTATTCAATTTTATTAATACCTTTAAGGACAACAAAAGAAAAATATGGTTTATTTTTGATTGGAAAAGAAAGAAAAAAAAGTTTTTCTCCGGAAGAGATTGCCCTTATGATTGCTGGGTCAGTTGTTATAAGTTTTTCAATTTCAAACATAAAACTGATGCAAAAAATGATTGTGCATGAAAGATTAGTAATGATAGGTCAATTAATCTCAGGGTTATCGCATGATTTAAGAAATATACTTACAAAATTTGAAAATGGAATTTATTTTATTGAAACAGGATTGGAGGAAAAAGATACAGAAGATATTAAAATTGGTAAAGAGATTCTAAAGAAAAATTATATAAAATTGAAAGAATTTGTGCTTTCAATGGTTGACTATTCAAAAGAAAGAGAAGTTACTTTGAGTGAAGTTGATTTAAATATGTTAATTGATGATGTTATATCATATTTTGAAACATCTTTAAAGGAAAAGAATGTAAAAATTATAAAAGAACTTGATGAAAAGTTAAAAATTGTAAAGGTTGATAAATATAGAATAGAAAGGATGCTTTCAAATTTAATTCAAAATTCAATAGATGCAGTTAAAGAGAATGAGGGAATAATAAAAATAAAGACCAATTCATTAGTTAACTCCTTTCAAATAATAGTTGAAGATAATGGTTGTGGAATTCCAGAAAAAAACCTTGATAAGATTTTTGATATATTCTTTACAACAAAAGGTTCTCGTGGAACTGGTTTTGGTCTTGCAATTGTGGAAAAAGTTGTTAAAGAACATAATGGGAAAATAGATGTTTTCTCAAAGTTAGGCGAGGGCACAACTTTTACAATAACTTTACCCAAATTATAAGGAGAAATTTTGATTGATATTGTTATACTCTCAGTTATTCAGGGGATATGTGAATGGTTTCCAATTAGTAGTTCAGGACATCTTTACATATTCCATAGATTACTTGGCGTAAAACCAGATATAAGTTTAGATATTTTTTTACATTCTTCTGCACTTTGTGCAATTTTTATTTTTTTCAGAAAAGAAATTTTGAAAATTATAAAAGTTTTTTTTACTTTTGATACTAAAAATGAAAATTTTAAAACAATTTTATATATAATTTCTGCTACTTTTATCACAGGAATAATTGGTTTTTTTCTCAAAGATTACGAAGGAACTCTTGAAAATAAAAATCTTGTTTCTGCAGGTTTTTTAATCACTTCTATCTTCCTTTTTTTATCCAAAAAAGAAGGGAAGAATAAAATTGATTTTAAAACGTCGCTTATAATAGGTCTATCACAAGGACTTGCTCTTTTACCCGGAATTTCAAGAAGTGGGGCAACTATATCTACTGCTAAAATTTTAGGAGTAAATGATAAAGATTCATTTGATTTTTCTTTTTTACTTGCCATTCCTGCTATAATAGGTGCAATTATAATTAAATTTGAACAAATAAAAAATATAAATTCTGATTATATAATAACTGGTTTCTTGATATCATTTTTTGTAAGTATTATCACACTTTATTTTTTGAAAAAGATTTTTTTAAGAAGAAGATTTCAATATTTCTGTATTTACACTTTTCTGGTTTTCTTGTTTTCTTTATTTATCTAATTGGATATTTACCAAAGTTTAAACCACTTTCAAGAAATTCTATATAATTTTGTTCAAGTTCAGTTGGAATAGGAGCAGATTCAGGAATATCAGATGGTATTAAAATAAATCTTCCACCTCTTGCACCTTGAATTAAACAATCCTTTACCATATTTCTAATTTCTTCTCTTGTCTTAAAATCAAATTCTTCTGCTAAAATTCCACCCATAATAGTAATAGAATCACCAACAATCCTCCTGACTTTCAAAATATTATTTGGTTGCTGAAAACTATTAGAAATTGGTTCAATTATATCTATTGGCATTTTCAAAACAATTGGCAAAAGTTCTTCAATTCCATCATGCCAGTGGTAAGATATCCAGTTAAAATTCCCTCTTTTTAAAATTTCAATAAGTGTTTTATCAAATCTAAAAACAAATTCAGAAAAGGTCTTTTTAATATCATGAAAATATTCTGTCGGTAAATTTGGGGGTGTTGCATATTCAGCACCTCTTATTCTTATAATTGCATTTGAAATAGAAAAAGATACAAATTTATAAAGGTCAAGTAATCTTTCGTATATTTTTTCAAGTAACTGCATTACAAGTTTTGGATAATCAAGAGCAAATTTCCCAAAATCCCCTGGAGCAAATAAAAAACCAACTACTCCAAGAGGGTCAGGAAGAGCAACAACCATAATCCCTTTCTCTCCAAGTTTTTTTTCTTGCTCATAAAAATCAGAAAAATCAGGTTGATAGGGTATATATGGTAAAGATAAAAATTTATGTATGTCTTTTTCTCTTTTAATCCATGGCTCTACAACCCACTGATGAATATTCAAATTTGAAGTTCTTGCGGTTCTTGTCAAAGGTCCATATTCTGTCTCAACAGTTAATCTTACTGTCGTTGATATTGGTGTATCATGTGTTTCTTCAATTTTAAGATCAATTGAACCTGGAGCAGAAAAGAAAAAACCAGTTTTCGGTCTATAAAATAAAAAAGTATCCTGTATCTCTCTTGCTTTATTCAATAAATTCTCAAAACTTTTATGTTTTGCCCAGAAACTTTCATTATCAAACGGATTTATTTTATATAAGGAAACAGGGACCCTATCAGGATAACCACCTCTTAAAACAGTTTTAATTCTTTCCTTACTTGTCATTATTTCCTTCCTAATATTTTGTCTATTGCAAGTGAAGTATTATATATTTTTGTTTCTGGATAATATTTATAAGGTCCAAGTTCTGCAGTTAGATAACTATCATAACCAATTTCTTTAAGTGCTTTTATAACTTCAGGCCAGTTAACATCTCCTTCAAGCAAATCACAAAATCCATTTATATTACCAACTGATAATTTAAAATCTTTTAGATGTATTCTTTTTATTAGTTTACCAAGAATCCTTATCCACATTTCTGGAAACCCAATAATTAAAATATTTCCAATATCAAAATAGACCTTTACATATTCAGACCCAATTTCTTCAACAAACCTTTTCATTTCAAGAGGACTTAATAGAAATTTATTCCAGACATTTTCAACACATATATATACATTGTTTTTTTCAGCAAGTTCCACATATTTTTTTATTGACTCTTGACTTCTTTTATAGGCAATATCATAACTTACTATTTCTCCTTGACCAGATAAAGATGCAACAAGACCAGGGACTAAAAGAACTGCGTCTGTTCCAAGATAATTTGCTATTTTAATTGATTTTGCAAGTAAATCTTCTCCCTTTTTTCTTATTTCTGGTTCTGAACTTGTAAGAGGATATTTCCAAAAT
>JAMWCA010000006.1 GCA_023819545.1 Candidatus Omnitrophota bacterium | reverse complement strand
CGCCTGATAAAGAAGTAATTTTTCTTCAATTAATTTCTGTAATGCTAAAGAAAAATCAATCTTATCTTTTTTACTTCTATAAATTACTTCACTTTCAAAAATTGGTTTATTTCCAACGACAACTATAGCTCTATCCTGTCCGAAAATAAAAAAAACAAATATTAAAAATAAAATAGAGATTTTTTTCATTTAATTTTCCCTTTTAAAATTTCAATTTTATTAGGATAAATCTCAATCTTACTTTTCTCTTTAAGTTTTTTTAAAAGATTGTCAACTTCTACTTTCTTTTTCTGAGATAGAAGTAAATTCTTTATCATAGGAGTTGCCTCAGGAAGTGAAAGAATCCTTTTTTCTGTTCTTCCTGTTAATTTTATTATATGATATCCCATTTCTGTTTTTATAATATTTGCAAGAATTTCTCCCGGTTTCATCTGATTGATTAAAGAAATAACTTCCGGATTTAATTTATCAACTTCAATCCATCCAATTTCACCTCTTTTTTCTCTTGTTGGTGCTATAGATTCTGTTTCTGCAATTTTTTCAAATGACTCCCCTATTTTTAATCTATTCAATATCTCATCTGCTTTTTCCTTTGAATCTACAACAATTTCTGAAATCTGAACTTTTTCTGGAATTACAAATTCCTGTAAATGCTTATTATAGTAATCAGAGATTTCTTCGTCAGAAATCTTAATTTTATCTGATAGAATATCCTCAACAAATTGTTGAGTTAAAATTTCCATATAATAGTTTTTTATTCTCCCTTCAACTTTTTTTCTCAATTTTCTCTCAAATTTTTTAGCATACTGGAAAAGTAAAACCTGATTAACATAATCATCTATAATACTTTTAGGGTCAATAAAAAAATACTCTTTATAAATTTCAGGGGATAGTTCAATTTTTGTAATAATCTCGTCAAATTTAATCTTATATCCATTAACAACTGCTATTGTATTTCTTTGTTCTCTTACAATTAAAAAAATAACTATTCCAAGAATGAGAAAAGACAAAATAAAAAATCCAATTATTCCCTTCCACTTTCTATAAAACAACTTTATTTTCATAACTCCTTCTTATATATTATCTTTTTTTTGTTTCTATCATACCATACAACAATTTTTTTCTCACCAATTACTTCATTATTTTCTATTTTACCATTATTATTCTTATCTTGCACTTTTTGTCCAATTGATATTATTTTGAATACATTACTTTTTACTGTGATAAGATTCACTATTTTTGAAAATATCATTTCCTTTTCCTTTTCAATATCTATATAAAGGTCTAAATCGTTGTCCTTTAAGTCAAAACCAAGTTTTGTAATTTCTTCATTAAGTTCCCCTCTTTTACCTTTATCACCATAAATACCAAGTATTTCTGAAATCTCCTTAAATGGTCTTGCAGAAATTATTTTTTTTGCAAGTTCTTCATTAACAAGTGGTAAACATTCAAGAACTTGTTTTGAAGCAGTATTTATATTTATTCTCCCATATATATTCTCATCAACTTTTTTATAACAAGTGAAATAATCAATGATTTTGCTATCCTCTCCCTTCCAGAAATTTAAACTTTTCCAATGTTCCATTTTGTGAATAAAAGAAAGTTCTCCAAGTGTTGAAAACTGATTATTCTTAACATAAAAACTGCTTGGCCATGCAAATGTCCAATTAACTTTCCCAAATTCTCCTCCAATCCATGGTTGAAAATAAAAATTTAATCCATTTGGACTTGGAAACCCTAAAAACCAATCAGTTATACTTTTCATTCTTGGGTCATTTTTCTGAACAGTATTTTCTGGTGCATCTACAAAATATTCACAGTATTCAATCAAATTACCTTTGTTATCATATAATTTAATTGTGAAATCAAGACCAATATTTGAAAAAAATGGTATTTTACTAAAAAACTCTCCTAAAAAACCAAATGAACCAGGATTTATTGCAACAATATTTTCGTATTGATGACAATTCTCTGGAAAGCCAGAAGTTAAAAAGAATAGAGGGACTACAATTGGTATCCCATAAGAAGAGAAGGTAACTACCACAATTAATCTCAATTTATCTCCAATTGTAAAGAAAGAATAAGGAGGGATTATAGAATTATTTTTAATTGTTATTGTCGTAAATTTACTTAAAAGATTTTGAATTTTGTTTACTTTTTCCTGTTCTATTATTGTTTCTCCGTTTGATATATCGTCATATATTTCTTTAGAAGTATTTTCTACTGTGTTCCAGTCATTAGAAGATAAAGTTAAAACTCCTTTTATTTTCCATCCACTAATATCTATTGGTTTAGAATATGGATTAAAAATTTCTATAAACTGATCTCCTTTTTCTTCAAAAATTATTATTCCATTTTTTAAAATTCTTTTTTCCCATGGAACTACTGCATCTATTTCATTTAAGTAAGGTGTCTCTTCAATACCTGTCATATTTCCATAAATACTTGGAATTGAATCTTTATCTCTAAAATCTAATATGTTCAAAGAAATCTGTATTGCCTGTTTTTCTGGGTAACCAATTTTTTTAAAAAAATCAATTAACATCTCTAAACTTGCATTATTTATGTCTATTCTTGCTTTTTCATTTTTATTAAGGTCTCTATCATAAGAAAAAGTTGTTATAAAATTCTTTATTTTTTCATAATTTTTTTCTCCAAAACCAGAAACAAGTTTTATCTCAGAGGGAGAAAAATAAGGTCTATCATCTCCATAAGGTTTTATATGATAAAATTCGGCATCTTCATCTATCCCTTCTTCTAACTCATCAACAATTCCATTACAATTATTATCTATTCCATCTACTAAATTTAATAAATTGTTTTTATTGTCATCAAATCCTGCTTTGCCAGGTTTCCCATCTTGTCCATACCTGAAATTTACAATATTAAAATAGAGTGTCTTATCTAAAATCTTTTCAAATATATTTATTTCAAAGCAACTATGCCCTTCATTGAAAGTTAGATTTAAATTACCATTTGCATTTATATTTATCTTTCCGTTTTCATCTTCAACCAAAACAGCATACCTTCCAATAATATTTCCTTTTCTATCTTTAACATAAAACCATTTTGAATCCTTTTCTCCATCATTGTTTAAATCAACCTCATCACCTTGAAAATTTTCTCTCCAGTTATCTAAAAAACAGTCATATTCTCTATCGTCTTTATCTATTTCCCATATCGCACTTTCAATTCCAATTTTTGAAAAATTTTTTGCTTCTCTTCCAAAAATAATTTTACCAGTTGTTTTAGCCCACAAGTTAAAAAGAATAAGCATAGTTGAAGTAAAAAGGAATATAAGAAGTAAAACAAGAATAACAAGAATTATAATATCTCCCTTTTTAAAATCCAATTTTAATTGTTTTTTTAATTTGTTTTTCAACTTCTTTCCCTTCTATTTTTCCTTTTGATACAACTATTTTTATTTCAACAAATTCAGGCAATTTTGGCTCTTCCATAACCTCTGTATCCCAACTTTCATACCAGTTTTCTCCATCAAAATATTTTATAGAAAAATCCTTAATATCAAGTCCAAGAACCTGTGCCCCTGGAAATCCCTCAAAAAAACTAAAATCAGGATTCTCTTTATCTACCCTTACCATATTTACCATTATTTTATTATCTTTCCAGTAAATTCCAAATTTAACAATATCTCCTTCTTTATCTTCTGAAAATGAAGAAACAAATTTTACCCATTTATCTCCTCCTTTAAAATTCATTCTATATTTCCCCGAAAGCTCATTTATCATTGCATTTGAAATTCTTTTTTCTATAAAGTCATAGATAAAAATAATTTCTTTCATAATATCCTTTTCAATTTGTTTTTTTCTTGAAGATAAAAGTGAATTTTTTAAGATAAAAATACCTGAAAGACAAACAAAAGTGAAAACAAAAATGGATATTAGAACTTCAATTAGCGTAAAACCATTATCTTCTTCTAAGTGATGAAACAAAATATTTTCTTTCATTCTTTCCTTCTTTCTTCCAGTAAATTTCAAGTTCAACTTTATAAAGGTCTTGTCTTTCTTCTGTAAAATTTATCTTATATTTATAATCAGGATAATCATTTAAAACTCCTTCAATACATTCAGGTAATTCATTATCTTTATTTCCATAAATCTGCTCAACCATTGTAAAAATTTTATCTGCTATAAAAGAAATATTGACTAAATTTTTACTCCTTTCACTTAAATTCATAATCACAGGATAAACTCTTATTAAGGTGATAATTCCACTTATAAGAATAAAAAGTCCAATTAAAACAGTAATTAATGAAAATCCTAATCTTTTTCTTCTATTAAACATTTCCCTGTTATATTATGTATCTTAATCTTTTTTGTTTTCTTTGAATTTTCTTCAATTAAAATCACATATCCTGCCTGTCTTGCTGTTCCATCTGGTAAAAAAATTAAAGGGTCCATCCCTTCTGTTTTTGATTTAATTTTAACATTTTCTGGGAATTTTATCTCTTTCCATACAGGGATTTTTTCTTCTTTTAAAATTTTAAAACTTTTTTCATTGAAAATTATAGAAAAATTACACCTTTCATTTATTGCAGATTCTCTTGCAAAGTTTATCCCTTCCATTATTTTTTCACAGGTTGAATTTAAGAGATATTGTTGATGATACCTTTGAATAAAAATTGTTGTTGGTATTAAAAAGAGGAGGAAGATAAAAATAACAATCACAATTTCAAAAAAGGTAATTCCCTTTTTTATCATAAATTCATTTATTTTCTATAAATTCTTTATGAAGTTGTATCAGTGCTTTTTCTCCATCTTTTTTTCTTATTACACAGGAGATTTTTATTTCAGATGTGCTTATCATTTCAATATTTATTCCTGAATTTGCAAGACAATTAAACATTTTTCCAGCAACGCCAGGTTGATTCATCATACCTATACCAATAATTGAAACCTTACATATATCAGGGTCTGTAATAACTTTTTCTGCTCCTATCTCTTTTGCAATTTTTTCAACAATATCTTTTGTTTTTTCCATATCGTTTATGTTAACTGTAAAAGATATATCAGCAAAACCATCTCTTCCGACATTCTGAACAATCATATCTACATTTATTCCTTTTTGTCCAAGTGCTGAAAATATTTTCCCTGCAATACCAGGTTTATCAGGAACTCTAAATATTGAAATTTTTGCTTGATTTTCGTCAATTGAGACAGATGAAACAACTGCTCCTTCTTTTAATTCAATCTCTTTTACCATTGTTCCCTCCCCATCTTCAAAAGTAGATTTAACAACAAAAGGAATTTTATATTTTTTAGCAAACTCAACTGCTCTTGATTGCATAACTTTTGCTCCAGAACTTGCCATTTCAAGGAGTTCATCATATGAAATAATAGGTATAAGTTTTGCATTTTTTACTCTATTGGGGTCTGCTGAATAAACACCTTTAACATCTGTATAAATTTCACATATATCTGCTTTTATTGCTCCAGTTATTGCTATTGCTGTAAGGTCTGAACCACCCCTTCCAAGAGTTGTAATTGAATCTTCTGGACTTAAACCTTGAAAACCTGCAACAACAACAATCTTATCTTTTTTAAGTTGTTCCAATATTTTAGATGGTTCAATTTTCTGAATCCTTGCTTTTGTATGTAAGGTATCTGTTTTTATCCCAGCAAAATAACCAGGAAACCCTTCTGCTTGTTGACCATAACTTTCAATAGCCATACATAAAAGTGCAACAGAGACAATTTCTCCAGTAGATAAAAGTAAATCAAGTTCTTTTTCTGGTGGATTTGGAATAATCTTTTTTGCAAGTGAAATTAAATTATCTGTTGTCTTTCCCATAGCAGAGACAACAACTACTAATTTATCTCCTTTTCTCTTTCTGTCAACTACTTTTTTTGCAACAAATTTTATCTTTTCAATATCTGCAACTGAACTACCACCATATTTCTGAACTACTAATGCCATATTTTCTCCTTTAAACTATTTAATTATACCATCTATTTACAAAATTTAAAATTCTCGGTAAAATATAAAAATGGATAGAAAAAATATCCCAATAGAGATTATTTGCGAGAGTATTGCAAGTTTAATTTTTTTATTAGATAGAGAAAAAAATATTATTGAAGTCATTGGAAAATTAGAAAATTATGGACTTAAAAAAGAAGATATAATAGGTAAAAATATCAAAAATCTTCCCATCTTTAAAGATGAAGAAATAGAAAACCTATTTAATTTTAAAGATAAAATTAATAAATTAGAACTTAAAATTGGAGAACAGAAAAGATATGCAATTGCTAAACTAATTGAATTAAAAGAAGAATATTCAAAATATTTAGTTGTATTTCATGATATAACAGAAGAGGAACTATTAAAGATTAGATTAGAAGAAGAAGAGGAAATACTTTATGAATGGGAAAATCTTGCTGAAAAAAGTGTTGCTGGGATATATATGTATGACCAAGATTTTAGATTTATATATGTAAACGATGCTGCATGTGAGATTTTTGGTCGTCCTAAAGATAAAATAATTGGGGAAAAAATATTTGAATTTATTTATGAAGATGACAGAAATTTAATAAAAGAGCTTGCTGAAAAGAGATTTTCTGGACAAATAGAATCAGCAAGTTTAAATTTAAGGGTAAAAAGACCTAATGGAGAAATTAGATATTGTTATGTTGCTGGAAGGGTTGGGAAATATAAAGGGAAAAAAATAATAATTGGGACTGGAATAGATATAACTGAAAGAGTTAAACTTGAAGAAAAATTAAAAGAAGAGGCAAAATTATTAGAAGAAACATTAAATGGAACAATAAATGCTTTAGCAAAAGTTGTTGAAATTAGAGACCCTTATACTTCAGGTCATCAATTGAGTGTTTCTATTTTATCTGAACATATAGCAAGAGAAATTGGACTAAAAGAAAAAGAAATCAGAGAAATTGTTTGGGCTTCCTTATTACATGATATAGGTAAAATTTCAGTCCCTTCTGAATTACTTATCCTTCCAAGAAAATTAACCCCTATTGAATTTAGTATAGTAAAGACCCATCCAATTGTTGCATATAATATTTTAAAAGTAATTCCACAGTTTGAAAAAATTTCTCAAATAGTTTTACAGCACCATGAACGACTTGATGGTAGTGGTTATCCAAGAGGAATTAAAGGAAATGAAATTTTAAAAGAAGCAAGAATAATTAGTGTATGTGATGTTGTTGATGCAATGATTACCCACAGACCTTATAGACCTGCATTAACTCTTGATGAAGCACTTAATGAAATCTATATAAATAGAGGTATAAAGTATGATGAGGAAGTTGTAAATATATGCATTGATTTATTGAAGAAAAAAGGATTGAGTTTCAAATAGGTATTATTTCAAATTTAAAATTCTCCTTGTCTTTTATAATAGATAAAACTTCAAATCTTATAGGAAGATTTGTTTTTTTTGATTTTAAATATAAATAAGCAACCTTTTCAATCTTTTTTAATTTTCTTTGATTAACTGCTTCTTCTGGAAATCCATAATTATCCGAACTTCTTGTCTTCACCTCTATAAAGATAATCTGCTTTTCCTTTTTTGCAATTATATCAATTTCCCCTATTTTTGTTTTATAATTTCTTTCAATTATCTTATATCCATTCCTTTTTAAGAATTCAATACCTTTTTCTTCTCCAAATTTACCAAATTCAATATTTTTCATTTATTCTTATTTCTTAAATAATACATTTTTGCTCTTGGGGCAAGACGATTTCTCTCTCTTGTTTTCAAAACTTCAATTTTTACAATATTTGGACAATATAAAGGAAAAATCCTTTCAACACCTTCTCCATAAGAAATTTTTCTAACTGTAAATGTCTCCCTTATTCCTTTTCCTCTTCTTGCTATACAGGTGCCTGTAAAAATTTGAATTCTTTCTTTTTCTCCTTCTTTTATTCTTATGTGAACTGCAAGTTCATCACCAGGCCAAAATTCTGGAATTTCTTTATTTGGTTTAAATTTTTCTTCAATCTCTTCAACTTTTTTCAATGTCATCTTCCCCTCCCTGTTTTATATATTTTTCATATAGGTCTGGTCTTTTTTCTTTTGTATATTTTATTGCGATTTTTTTTCTCCAGTTTTCTATTGCTTTATGATTTCCTGATAGTAATATCTCTGGAACTTTCATTCCTTTAAAATTTTTAGGTCTTGTATAACATGGCCAGTCAAATAAATAATTGTAAAAACTATCATAAACAGGGACATCTTCTGGTAAAACACCTTTTAAAAGACGAACAACACAATCAACTATTACCATTGCAGGAAGTTCTCCACCTGTTAAAATATAATCACCTATGGAAATTTCATAATCACATATTTTTTTAACTCTTTCATCAACACCTTCATAATGACCACAAATTAGGATAAGCCCTTTTTCTTGACTTAATTTTTTGGCAAATTGTTGGTCAAAAAGTTGACCAGTTGGACTTGTTAAGATAACTTTTGCATCTTTATTTTCACTTTTTATTTTATCAATTGCATCAAATATTGGTTGACATTTTAAAACCATTCCTTTACCTCCACCATAAACTTTATCATCAACTTTTTTATGCCTGTCTTTTGAAAAATCTCTTAAATTCCAGATTTTTATCCTTATTATCCCTTTCTCTTTTGCTCTTTTAATAATACTTACATCAAGTGGAGTAAAAATTTCAGGGAAAATTGTAAGGATATCAATTCGCATTTATTTTTTATATAATCCCTTTTTTCTTTAAAAATGACTCAACAGTTGGACTTGGTTTTGCACCAACACTTAACCAGTATTTAACCCTGTCCTCCTTTACTTGGAAAATAGCAGGGTCAGGCAAAGGATCATAATAACCTAAAACTTCAAGGACATCTCCTCTTCCGTCCTTTTCATCGCTTACTGCAATCACTCTAAAAAATGGTCTATTTCTTTTCCCTTTTCTCACCAATCTTATTTTTGTTGCCATTTTTTTCTCCTCTAAATATTTTCTTCTTTTTGACTTTCTATACTTTTATGAATAGCTACTGCAATTTTTGTTGATTCAAGCCCATCTTCTCCAAATGCACTTATCCAATTCTTTAAGTCATCTATTTTATACCCCTCTTTTAAATATATTATATTATAAACAAAATCTTCAATACTTTCAATACCATATCCAGAATAAAATCTTTCACCAAACTTTTCAACTTGATTTATAAAGACAGGATTATAAGTCATAACTCCTGTACTTTCATAGCATACCCTTGTTCCTCTGTCTTGACTATCACATTCTATAATCCCATTTTCCCCAACAAGTTTAAAACCCTGATTAACTATACTTTCAAATTTTTCAGGCAAAATCCAAGAAAGTTCAAAAGAAATAATTGTGCCATTTTTAAACTCAACAACTGCAATAACTGCATCAAATGTATCAATTCCAAGTGATTTTAATTTGTTTTTTATCCCTTTAGCAAAGACCTTCTTTCCATTACTTTTCAAAAACCATCTCATCAAATCAAAAAAATGGACTCCAAGAAACCAAACAGGCGAACTTTTATCAGCCCAGTTTGGGAACCAATCCCTTGGAACAACTATTTTATCTTCCATATGAACAGACCCATATTCTATCTTACCAATCTTACCTTGTTCTATATCTTTCTTAATTGTTTGATGGAATGGGTCAAATCTTTTATGAAAATCAACTTGAAGTAATACATTATTTTTTTTACAAATTTCTATCATTTCTATACATCCTTCAACAGTTACATCTAAAGGTTTTTCAACAAAAACATGAATTTTTTTATTTGCACAATAAATAACTGGTTGTTTATGAAATGGGTCAGGTGTAGCAATTGCAATTCCATCAAACTCTTCTTTTTCAATCATTTCTTTATAATCAGTATAACCTTTTATTTTATATTCTTTAACTTTTTCATCCAAAACTTTCTCATTTATATCACATATGGCAACAAGTTTACATATTCCTTTCATTTCAAGTTGCTTATATGTGTTTAGAATATTTGTTCCAAATTTTCCAAGCCCTATTATTCCAAGTTTTATCATTTCACCCCTCCATCAATTTTAAAACAGTCCTTAATAAGATTTCTCCTGCTTTTTTTATATCTTCTATCTTTATTTTTTCATGGTTTGAATGTGCATCATCAAGTGAACCAGGACCAAAAACAATAACAGGCATATTACCTACTTTATTAAATAAACGAGCATCACAACTTGCAATAAATCCCTCAACAACTGGTTGAAATCCTGATTCAATACATGATTTTTCAATTGTTTTCACAAGAAAGTGGTCAGATGGTATAGAATATGAATCATTATGTAATTTAGGGAAAGATAATTTGTAATTAGAAACAATCCATTGATCTTTACAATTTTTTATAACATTTTCAAATTCTTTTTTTATCTGATTTAATGTTTTATTTGGTAAAAATCCAATACCCCCTTCAACTTCAACTTTTCCACATACCATACTTGGCCATCCTTCTCCTTTAATAATTCCAAAATTTAACTGAACTGGTTGTTTAAATTTTTCAAATAAGGGGACATTTCTACTTTCTTCTATTAATTTTTTCTCAAATTCTTTGAATTTTGAGTACAAATAACAAAACTTTTCAATTGCATTAACTCCTTCCCAAATTTTACCCATATGAACGCTTTTACCATATAATTCAAGTTTAAACCATACAGCACCTCTATTGGCTGGTGTAATTTTTAATTCTGTTGGTTCAAGAACAATAACTCCATCTCCTTTATATCCTTGTCTTATCAAAGAAAGAGTTCCATTCCCACCAACTTCTTCTTCAATTACAATTTCAACAATGATTTTACCAGAAATTTTTTTATTCAATTTCTTAAGGGACATTAAAACTAAATAAATTGTCGCTATTTGACCTTTTGCATCACAAGCACCTCTTCCATAGATATAACCATCTTTCTCTTCAGACAAAAACGCTTTTTCCCAGTTATAAGCAGGAACAACATCTGAATGAGTATTTAAAATGAGAGTGTATTTATTGCCATTTCCAATTTCAAGACAAAGATTTTTCCTTTTAGTGTAATCATAATTTATATCTCCAAAAGTATATTCAGGGTCTTTTTTTATATCTTGTTCTATCTGAACAAGTTTACAATTCCCAAAATTTTTAAATTTTTCATAAATAAATTCCTGAATCTTTTCCTCTCCAATCCCACTAATACTATCAAACCTTATCAGTGCCTTTAAAAATTCCTTTGTCTCTTCCAAATTTTTCTCAATTAATTTTTTAATTTCATCCAATTAAGACCTCCTCAATTGCTTCTTTTATTACATCACATCCTTCTATAATTGCCTCTTCATTTATAATTAAAGGAGGGTTAACCTTTATAGTTGCACTTTTATAACCAACAGGAGCAAAAAACAAAAGACCTTTTTCAAAGGATTTTTCTACAATTTTAAATGCAGTATCAGGGTCTGGTTCTGTCCCATTCTTTACTATATGCAATCCCCATACAAGACCTTTACCACAAACAAAACCAACACAATTATATTTTTTCAATTCAGATAACTTTTTTTCAAAAATTTCTCCCATCTTCTTTGCATTTTCCCATAACCTATATTTTTCAATGTAATTTATACTTCCAAGAGCAGCAGCACAACATAAAGGATTTCCAGTATGTGTACTTGTCATAGTTCCTGGTTCATACTGATCCAAAATTTCTTTTCTTCCAACAACAGCAGATATAGGCAAAGAACTTGAAATACCTTTACCAAGAACAAATAAATCAGGGATTATACCATAATGTTGAAATCCCCAAAAAGTTCCTGTTCTTCCAAAACCTGCCTGTATTTCATCAAAAATCAATAAAATTTCATTCTTATCACACCATTCTCTCAGTTGTTTTGCATAATCTAATGGCATTAAAGAGGCATTTCCACCCTGATATGTTTCACTTATAACAGCACAGACATCTTTTTCATTAATATTCTTTTCTTTAATTTTTTTTAAAAATAAATCAAAACTTTTATCTTTACATCTTGGATCTCCTGGGAAAGGGACTTGAATTATATCAGGGTCAGGATTAACAATCCATTCCTTTAAATTTGGAATCCCACCTATCATTTGAGCACCAAGGGTTCTTCCATGAAAAGCACCTTCAAAAGAAATAATTACTTTTTTATTTTTTGATTTTCCATAAGTTCTTGCAAGTTTAATTGCACATTCAATTGCCTCTGCTCCTGTTGTAAGAAGAAATACTTTTTTCAGTGGTTCTGGAGACAAAGAGGCAATTTTTTCAACAAGTTCTGCTCTTATCTCTGAAGGAAAACAGTAATTATGTAAAAGTGGCTTTTCTATCTGTTTTTTTATTTCTTCAATAACAAATTTATTTCCATGTCCTGCATTTGCAACAAGAACTCCTGAAGAAAAATCAAGCCACATATTTCCATATTTATCATAAACGTTTATACCTATTGCTTTATCCCATATAATTGGAGGTTGACCAGACATTGAAATTGGTTCATATTCCCTTAGTTTTTCAAGAACTGGTATTGATTCTGGAACTGGAATATCAGTTATTATTTTTCTATATTTTGTCTCAACTTTTTTAACTTTCTTTGGTATTAAAGGAAATTCCTTTCCCATTTTTAACTCCTTTTGAAAAAGATTAAAAAAGATTAAATAAATTATATAATAAAAAAACAAATGAAGCAAAAAAGATGATAGAAGTTGGATTGATTAGTAAAGGACTGAAAACATATAATTTAAAAGTTGGAAAATAATTTTAAAAAGATTTAAAACTGATTATATAGACATTATGCACTTGATAAACTTACAAGAGATGGTAAATTAAGATATATAGAACATCAACACATCCAACTTATTTAATTTTAAAGGAAATTTTTATAAGTCAAAGATATGGATGGTCAAGATTTATAAGTGAATAACCACCTTATAATATTCTTGATAAAAGTTAATCCCTATAGTTATTAGATATGGAATAAGGATAACGCCTTTTCCACCTAAAGCAAGATTTTTATCAAGTAAATACAGAAAAGGTAGGAAGTAAAAGAAGGAAGAATTAGAAAACTTATTATAAAAGATGTAAGAAGAGAAAAAATAGAAAATTCACCTGATGTAATTGAAAAGTTAATCACTCCTGTTGAAAACAAACAGAGCAAGAAATAACAGAAGGACATCTAAAAGAAAAATTAAATAATTTATTTTTGAAATTTTTTATATATCTCTTCAACAAAATTAACAATTTTTTCAGTATCTGCAAGATGACCTATACCGATTTTTCCATTTGCAAGTTCACCTTTTTCTGGTCCAATAAAGTAATATCCATATTTTTTTAATTTTTCCACATTTTCTTTTACTATCTTATTTTTCCACATCTTTTCATTCATTGCAGGAGCAAAAATTACAGGTTTATCAAATGCAAAAACTGTTGTAGTTAAAAGATCATCACATATACCAGAGGCAATTTTCCCTATTATATTTGCTGTTGCAGGACATATTAAAATTATTGAAGCAAAATATGATAGTTTAATATGGTCCTCTTCATAGTTTCTATTAAACATATCTGAATAAACCTGATTTTTTGATAATGTTTCAAAAGTTAAAGGGCTTATAAATTTTTTTGCATTCTTTGTCATAACTACTTTAACATTCCAATTATTTTTTATCAACTTCCTTATAACCTCACAGGTCTTATAAATTGCTATAGAACCTGTAATTCCAACAATTATATTTTTCTTATATTTGTTTTCCATCAGAAATATTATACAATTGTTTGCAAAAAAATAAAAATTATATTAAAATTATCTGGTTTTTTTACTATGGAACAATATAAAATTAAGTTAAAGGGGCAGATTATAGAAAGTTATAAAATAGAAGAAATTATTTGGCAAGGAGGAACTTCTACTATTTACAAAGGAATACCACAAGATTTAAATTCGCAAAATCCTGTTGCTATAAAAATACTTAATCCATATAGAAATCTTAAACACCAAATAGATGCCTTTAAAAAAGAATATAAAATATTAAAAAATCTCTCCCACTCTGATATAATAAAGGTTTTTAAATTGGGCAAATTGAACAATTTATACTATATGATTATGGAATATGTAGACGGAAATAATTTAAGAACTATTTTAAATAAAAATATAGAAATCTCATGTCCTACAATTTTAAAAATATTGATAAGAATTGGTCAAGCAATTGAATACATACACTCAAAAAAAATTGTCCATAATGATATAAAACCAGAAAATATATTAATAAGTAAAGATTTCCTAAATTTAAAACTAATTGATTTTGGGTTTGCAAAAAAATTAGGATTTTTTAGAAAATTAAATTACACAGGAGGAACCGATAAGTATATTGCTCCAGAGAGAAAAAAAGGCATTTGCGATTTTAAAAGTGATATTTATTCTTACGGTATAATGATTGAAGAGTTACTTTCAAAATATGTAATTTTTGAAGAATTTTATCCTGTTATAAATTTAGCAAAATCAGAGCAACCTGAAAAAAGACCATCTTTAAAAGAAATTATTGAAAAATTAGAGAAATTATATGAAAATTGGGATAATTAGTGATATTCATTCAAATCTTGAAAGTTTACAATCTGCTATTAAATTTCTTGAAAAAAATAAAATAGATAAAATTTTAATCTGTGGTGATATTATTGGATATGGTCCTGACCCAAATGAATGTATTAATTTAGTATTAGAAAGTGCTGATATAATATTGAAAGGAAATCATGAGGATGGAATTTTAAGAAAAGATTATTCAAGATTTAAAAAATATGCAAGAATTACACTTGAATGGACAGCAAAGGAAATTGAAGAGAAAATTGAACAAATAGAAAAATGGGGAGAAAAAAAAGAGATAGAAGATTTATTTTTTGTCCATGGTTCTATAACAGACCCTTATTATAAATATATTTTTAACATAATGGCTGCTAAAGAAGAATTTAAAAAACTTGAAAAAAGGATATGCTTTGTTGGGCATACACATATACCAGTTATATTCAGAAAGAATATAGAGACAGAAAATATAGAAAAAATTCAAGTAGATTTCTCAGGAAAGATAGAAATAGAGATAGAAGAGAACTTCAAGTATATAATAAATGTAGGAAGTGTTGGATTTCCAAGGGATGGTTTGCCTTTCTCGTGTGTTTCAATTTATGATACAAGTAAAAAAATTTTTAAACTTGATAGAATTGAATATGAAATTGAAAAAACAATAAAAAAAATTTTAGAGAAGGGTCTACCTTCAAAAATTTGTAGTTTTTTAAAAGGTCTCTGACTTAGGATTTAACTGTTTTATTTTTGATAAGATATCTTCAAATTGAATTATATTTTCATCAGAAAAAACATTTTTCCATTCGCTTTCTTTTTTTTCTCTCAATATTTCTTCAATTGATTTGCCCGTAATTTGATTTATTGCCCATGCAATAGAAATATCAAAAAATGAAAAATTTTCCCTCAATTTTTTAAACTGCTCTAAGCTTATCTTCCCTGTTTTACACACCTTTTTCATTATTTTTTCTGCATAATAAGGGGAATTTGCTCTTTTTTCTATTTCAATGGCCTCACTAAATAAACTAACTAAATTCTCATTTTCTGCCTTTATTGCTTCTTCTAAAACACAAATTGAATTTTTTATCTCATCATAAGTTGCCTTTTTTACTTCTGAATATAAAAGAAAAGATAAACTAACAAAAATCAAACATAATTTTTTCATAAAAACCTCCTTTTTCTTATATATTATTTTACCTTAATATATTATTTTACCTCAACATTAAATTTTTTATATTTTATCTCATAAATTTTATTGTATGGTGGACCACTATATTTTGAACTTATATAGTAAGCTCTAAGTGCTTTTTCTTTATCTCCAAATGCTTCCCACATAATTCCTTCTTCAAAATAAATTTTCCAATTTGTTGGATTATTTTTTTCTCCTTTTCTATATGTCTCAATTGCTTGTTTTAATTTTTCATCGTATGGAAGATTTTTTTCAACAAGATATTTTGCTTGTGACCATTGTAACCATGCTTTAAGTATATAAGATTCTGGGTCTTTTGGTTTAATATACGAAATAAAGGATAGATATTCAATTGCTCTATCATAATTTCCACAGTGAAATGCCTTGTCAACTTTAATCCAGATATAAGGAATAATTAGATGAAAAAAAACAAAACATAGAAAAGGAAGTATCAAAAATATTGAAACTATTAAAATTTTCTTTTTCATTTTCTATTTGCGCTTGCCGGGAATTGAACCCGGATTCTCTGGCTCCGGAGGCCAGCGCTTTATCCAATTAAGCGACAAGCGCTTTAAAAAAAATTTTATAACTATATTTAAAATTTTTCAAATTATCTTTTTGTCTTTTTAGTTTCGTCTTTGATAAACGAGATTCTTCTACATTTTGGACAGATAACTTTAAGAATATCTTGTCTATTTATAGGAGGGACAAATTTTTCTTCATATTCAGTTGTTATATTTAAATCTTTTATCAATTGAGTTATCAAATTTGGTTGACTGAATGCAAGATTCCCAAGTTTATTATAAATAAATTTTATATGTTTTTCAGTTCCAATGATTTCACCACAGGCAATACAAACAATTAAATTATGTTCAACCTTATTTTGAACTTCACTTATATCTTTAAGATATGAAACATCAAACTGATTTGTAAGTTTTATCCCTTCTTTTGTTATACAATTTCTTTCACATTCTCCACAGAAAATACATCTATCAGGATTATGGATTAAAATTCTCTTTTTATTTTCTATGTCATCAACCATATCTATTGCTTTTGAGGGGCAAACTTGAAAACAACCACCACATCCAACACATTTCTCTTGATTAAAGTTGGGTTTACCTCTGAATCTTGGGAATGGTTTATGCTCTTGATAAGGGAATTTAGTAGTATATGGTTTTGAAAATAAACTTGTTATTGCTTCTTTTAATTCTCTTACTTTTGGTTTTTTCATCTTTATTCTTCCTCCATCTTATTAACTACACTTTTTTCCCACAATTTTATTCCAGATTTTATACTTGCTCTTGATAATGCATGCGCAACAGTCGGAGATGATATTAAAATAAAAACTATAGTTAAAAATGCTTTAAAAGAAATGTTAACAGGTCCTGATATTAAAATGCCAAAGAGAACACAACATGTTCCTAATGTCACACATTTTGTTGATGCCTGTAATCTGTTATAAACATCGGGAAGTCGCACCAATCCAATACATCCGAATAAATTGAAAAAACAACCAATAACCATAAAAATCAAACTTAATGTTTCTCTCATTTTTTCACCTCATTCATCAAAACCCCTACCTTCAAGAAATTTACTTACAGCAAGTGTTCCTATAAAACTTAATAATGCCCAAGATAAGGCAATATTCATATAAAAATCAACTTTTGCCAAATATGTAACTATTGCGCAAAAATTGACAACAATTATACCAAGTATATCTATTCCAACAACTCTATCCGCAGGACTTGGGCCCCGTGAAATTCTATAAAGACATAAAAAACAACTGAATAAAAGTAGTACAAGTAAAAATGTTATCATTCAAATATCCTTTCTAAAATTTTTTCAAATCTTCTAACTATTAATTCTGTTACTTTTTCAATATCATCTGTTTTTACATTTATCCAGTGAATATATAAATAACCAGTCGGGTCAATTTCAACACTCATTGTCCCAGGAGTTAAAGTTATTGAATTTGCAAGAGCAGTTAACCCACTTTTACTTCTTAACCTTGTTTTAACTTTAACAATCCCAGGCCTTATAGGCAAATTTGGATGCAAAACCCTATAAGCAACATCAAAATTTGCAATAATACACCAGAAAATTAAAACAGGTATATAAGCAATAGCCCAAAGATATCTTTTTATTCCAAAAAATTTATGAGGACTTTCAGTAAAACCTTCTCCAAAAATAAATCCACTAATTATAGATATAACCAATCCAACGATTAAAATCTGCCAATCAATTTCATAACTTTTAATTGGAGTGGTTAACAATATCCAACAAATAAAAAGTAAAATTATTAAAATTCCTTTTTTCATCTTTAACTCCCAAGAACTTTATTTATATATTTTAAAACACTACCCTCTAAAACATCAATAGTAGAAGCAAAAATTCCTTCAGTCCCTCCAATTATAAGAAGCCCTGTAAAAAGACACAATAAAGAAAGAATTATTAATGGAACAACCATTGTATCAGGGACTTCTTTTAATTTTTCCCATTTTTCCTTTTCCCATTTTTCACCCTTTCCATATATTGAGTACCTTAATACCTTAGTAAAAGAAGATAAAGTTAAAATACTTCCAATTACAGCCCATAGAGCTATAATTGATTTGCCACTTTTAATTGCAGCAAGAATTATTATTAATTTACTCCAGAACCCATTAAATGGCGGTATTCCTGAAATTGAAAGAGATGCAAAAAGTGTAGAAAAAGAAGTAATAGGCATTTTTTTGTAAAGTAAACCCATTTTATTTAAATCCCTTGTTCCTGTTTGATATTCTATACTTCCAGAATCAAGGAATAAAAGAGATTTAAATAAAGAATGATTGAATAAATGAAATAGACCTCCAAGAATACCAAGAGGTGTTCCAATACCTATTCCAACAAAAACATAACCAATCTGACTTATTGAATGATATGCCAAAAGTCGTTTTAAGTCCGATTGTAATAAAGCAAGACATACACCAACAATCATTGAAATTACGCCAAGATATATCAGTGTTTGACTTATCAAATGATTAAAACCAAATAAATTAAATATTAAACGACAAATTACATATACACCAAGTGCTTTTATAACTACACCTGAAAGCATAGCACTTATCGGAGCAGGAGCAGAAGGATGTGCGTCTGGAAGCCAAGCATGGAAAGGAACAAGTGCTGATTTCACCATAAAACCCCCGATTAGCAAAACAAAAGCAAAATTAACTAAATTGTCAGAAGGTATTTCTTTTAAAATTCTTGCAACATCAGCAATATTTAGTGAACCTGTTTTTCCATATAAAAGAGCAACTCCATATAAAACAAATAAACTTGCCACATTTCCCATTACAAGATACTTAAAACTTGCTTCAAGTTCACTTGCTTCACATCCAAATCCAACAAGAGCATAAGAGGCAATAGAAGCAATTTCCATAAAAACGAATAAATTAAATAAATCACCTGAGAGAACCGTTCCATTCATTCCTCCAACCATAAGAAGGAAAAGTGAATAATATCTAAGTTTTGAAGTAAATCTTTTCTCTATGTATTCTATTGAAAATAATGTTGCCATAAAAGAAATTAGATTTATTATTATAAGAAGCAGACAGGATAGTCCATCAAGAACAAGAACAATTCCAAAAGGTGGTTTCCATCCGCCAATATGATAAACATGTTCTTGATTAAGTGTCATTAAGGATAAAAGAAGTAAAATAAAAGTAGTTAAATTGCCCAAAACATCAGGAACCCACTTAATTTTTCTTGAGACCATTGGTATAAAAAATGCAACTCCAAATGGTATAATAACAAATAAAGGTAAATTAATCATTTTTATCCCTTTAACTTTTTCATTTCTGTTATATCAAATGTTCCATATCTTTGATATAATCTTATTGCAACTGTTACCATTAATGCAAGAACTCCAAGACCAATAACTATACTTGTTAAAACCATTGCTTGAGGTAATGGATCAACTGCTTTTTGTGCAAATTCAACTATATCGTCTCCTTTTTTTAAAATTGGAGCAATACCATTTTTTCTGTATCCAAGAAGAATTAGAAAGAGATTTACAGAATATTCCATAATCCAAAGTCCAAGTATTATTTTAACTACATTCTTTTTACATGTGACACCATAAAGACCTATTAAAAATAAGACAAAACATAAATAGTAAATCATTTTTCCCTCTTTTTTTCAGTTGTTATAAGTTTTCCTTTTCCATCTTCAAAAACTACCCTAACAATAGAAAGAATTATAAAAATCATAAATAAAGAAGCACCAACTTTTATACCTATACTTATATTACATAGAGGAATAGTACCTGAACTGAATAATTTAAAATTACCTGTTGGATGAAATTTCTCAATAAAGTTTGAAAAGAAAATGCCTGTAAAATAAATACCCAAAGTTGCAATAATTAAAAATAGTAATGCACCTAAACTATCAAGTTCAGAAGCAAGTATTTTCCCTATCTTTTTTAGAGCATATTCTCTTCCAAAAGCAAGTGTGATTAAAATGAATGTTGCTGCAAAAACTACTCCGCCTGGAAACCCACCACCAGGGCTTAAATGACCAAAGACGACAATATATGCCCCAAATAAAAATATAAATCCTTTTAACCATCTTGTTACTGTCTTTACTATCAAACTCATTCCTTTCTCTTCATTATTCATTTTTCTTCCTTTTTCTTGCATATACCCTTAAAATTGCAAGTGCTCCAAGTATTGATGTAAATAAGATTGTTGCCTCTCCTAACGTATCATATCCTCTATAATCAAGTATTACAGAATTCACTATATTTGCTGCTCCTGTTTCTTTAAGTCCATTTAAAAGATATCTATTTGATGGTGCATTTTGATTTAAAGTAAAAGCAGGACTACCAAATGGTGGTAAATATCTTAATGCTTCCATAGCAAAAATGAAAAAGACAAAAATAAATGCGAAAGTGGTAATAAGTCCAAAAAAGTCCCTTTCTTCTTCAATTGTTGTTAAATCTCTTCTTATAGTTGCTCTTATTAAGATTATTAAAGATAAAACTTCAACAACCATTTGAGTTATTGCTATATCAGGAGCTCCAAGGAGAAGAAATATAATACCTGAAAAATAACCAACAGGAACTATTGCTATTATTGCAGAAAGTAAATCTTTTGTTTCAAGACATATAATGCTTCCAATTATCATAAAAGTTAACAAAATTCCAATAATGATTTCAATCATCTCTTCTTTCTCCTAAAATTTCATAAATAATATAAATAAAACAATACAACCAAACAAAATCCAAGTCAAATAAGTTGGCAAAACACCTGTATGTGTTGCTCTTATCCCTTCACCAAAATAAAATATAATTCTTTTGAAATCCTCATATAAATCAAAGATTTTCTTTCTTGCACCTTGATACATTTTTTCAAAAAATCTTTCTTTTTCAATTGTCTTATAAAATTCTACTCCACTTAATTCCATTTCTTCTAACCTTTTTTCACCACCAACAAAAGAAGATACAACTCTTGCTTTTTTTATATTAATCATAAAGATTGAAAAAACAATAAAACCAAAAATTAATGAAACAAAAATCAAAGTTAATGTTGGAATTAAAAAACTATAACCTTTTTCAATAAATATTCCAATTGAATTTTCAAATATTTTAACAGGATAAATAAATCCAAAACCAAAAATAATACAAAGTAATGAAAGGATAATTACAGGTAATAACATTGAAAAATTAACTTCACTAATTTTTTCTTTATACTCCTTCAAATGCCCTAAAAACACAGAATGAACAATTTTTAAGAAACTGGCAAGAGTTAAAGCACTCCCAATCATAGCACATATAATCCAAACAAGCCATTCAAAATTGCCATCTTTTGCTCCTTGAAAAAGCGCCTGATATATTAAATATTTTGAAAAGAATCCATTGAATGGAGGAACACCGCTTATAGAAAGAGAACCAATTAAAAAAGTAAAAAATGTAATAGGCATAAATCTTCCAATACCTCCAAGTTTTTCAAGTTCAACTATTTTTGTTTTATTTTCAACATTTCCTGCTCCAAAAAATAAAAGTGACTTATATATTGCATTATTTAACATATGAAAAAGCCCACCAATAATTCCTGATGGTAAATTTGTTGAAATACCTAAAACCATATAACCAACTTGACTTACAGCATGATAAGAAAGTAATTTTTTCATATTATGTTGAACTATAGCCATTAAAACTGCACATAAAATTGTAATAGAACCTATTAATCTTAAAATAAACCATAAACCAGAATGTAAGTCAATCTGATATTCAAACATATTGAGTAAAATCCTTGAAAAAAGATAAATACCTAAAAGTTTATCAAGGGAAGCAGGTAAATATGCTAAAATTGGAGAAGGAGTATTTTCTGAAATTTCAGGTATCCATGTATGTAAAGGCATACAACCTGCTTTTGCAAGTGAAGCACAAATCAAAGCAAAGAAAATTCCAATTTCAAGCCCACTTGCTATAAATATTTTCATATCAGTTATTGTATATTTACCGGTTAAATAGATTAAACCACATATCCCAAAAATTAAGAAAGAATCACTCCCACCAACTATAATCATTGACTTTTTTGCTGGATATGCATTTTCATCACCTGAAATATTCAAAAGTAAGTAAAGAGTAATTGCAAGCATTCCCCAGAAAACAGAAAAAAGAATTAAATTATTTGAGAAAACAGCAACTACTGAACAAGTTAATGTCCATAAAATATAACAATAATATCTATTTGAATTCTCAAAATTTTCAAAATAGGAGAAACTATAAATTAATGTAAGCAAAGTAAAAATTGAAATAAAGATTGATATAAAAATTGAAAATTGGTCTATTAGAAATATTTCTGTAATGTAGTAAGAAGATGTTTTAAAGAGTGAAATTGAAAAGAATAAATAAAAAACAGAAGCAAAACCACCTATTATTTCCTTTATATATTTTATTCTTGATGGAATTAACCTACATATAAGACCCAGTATAAAACCAATAGAAAAAACACTTATAATAATTTTTTCCATAATTTACCTTCTTTCCCTATTTCTTTTTTTATCCTTTCTGTCTTTTCGATTGATTTTTTAACAAGTTGATCAAAACTATAAACCTTTTTCTTTTTATCCTTATCATAAACCGCAACTCTTTCAGTACAGCAATAACATGGGTCTACTCCTGCCAAGATTATACAAACATCTGAAATTGTCTGTCCTATACAACTTGCTTTAAATGTAGGAATATTTACATAACTTGGTGCTCTAATTTTATGCCTTACTGGACTTGTTGTATTCCCATCACTTCTTACATAATGAAAAACTTCTCCTCTTGGTGCTTCATGATGACCTATTCCTTCTCCTTCAGGTATGTTTCTTACTTCTTTCCATATTTCACCTTTTTTATGATAAATTGCATCAAGAGATTGTTCTATTATTTTTATACTTTCAAAAGATTCAAGTAATCTTACAACTGCTTTATCAAATACATCACCATTTTCTGTTGTAATTACTTTCCATTCAACAAGATTATATGCAGCATATGGGTCATCCTTTCTTACATCTATATCAACTCCACTTGCTCTTGCGATAGGTCCAACAGCACCATAATTCTTTATATCTTGTTTCTTTAAAACACCAACTCCTTTTAATCTTGCACCAAGCACAGGGTCATCTAAAACTGCCTCTGTCAACATTTTTATTTTATCTTTTACTTCTGAAAGTGTCTTTTTTAAAACTGGTATATCTTCATCCTCAATATCTCTTCTTACTCCTCCTATTCTCAACATTGCATAATGATTTCTATTCCCAGTTATCATTTCAAACATATCAAGAATTGGCTCTCTATATTTCCAAGCCCACATAAAAACTGTATTATAACCAAGAAAATGACCTGCAAGTCCTACCCAAAGTAAATGACTATGGAGCCGTTCAAGTTCACCAATTACATTTCTTATATATTTTGCTCTTTCAGGTATTTCTATCCCAGATAAATCTTCAACAGCATTACAATAAGCAATTGGATGTGAAGTAGAACATATACCACAAATCCTTTCAACAAGAAATGTTACTTGTTCCCAGTGTTTTGATTCAGAGAGTTTTTCAATCCCTCTATGGTTATATCCTGCTATCCACTCAACATCAACTACCTCTTCTCCATCACAATAAAGTTGAAAATATTCTGGTTCTTCCAAAAGTGGATGATATGGACCAATTGGAACAATAACCTTTTTATTCTCTGCCATCTTTTTTTACTCCTTTCCTCAATGGGTATAAATTTTCTTGCCAGTCCTCTCTTAATAAAAAATGTTTCAAATTTGGATGCCCTATAAAATTTATTCCAAGCAGTTCCCATATTTCTCTTTCAATATATGATATTCCAGGTATAATAGATGTTAAACTTTCAATTTCTGGTTTTTCTTTATCTAAAAATGTCCTAAAAGAGACAACAATTCCATTTTCTTTATCAAAAGAAAAATGGTATAAAAGTTCAAAATTATCAAAATTTTCAATTCCTGACACAATTTGATACCTTGCACCAAGTTGATTAAAAATTATATTTACCACTTCTTTTAAGTCCTTTTTATCAACTGTTATATATATTCTTTTTTCATTATGAAACTTTATCTCTTTTATCTTATCACCCAATTTTTCTTTAATTCTTTCAATCATTTCAACTCCCTTAAAAACTTAACAATACCTGCTATTATACTTTCTGGTTTAGGTGGACATCCTGGAATATATACATCAACTGGAATAATTTTGTTTAAAGGTCCTGCCATTTGATAGCCATCTCTGAAAATTCCACCAGAACATGCACAGGCACCAATAGCAACAACTACACATGGCTTAGGTGTCTGCTCATATACTTCTTTAATTCTTTCAACACATTTTTTATTAACAATTCCTGTGCATAATAAGACATCTGCATGTCTTGGACTTGCTGCAAGTATTATACCAAATCTTTCAACATCAAACCTTGGAGTTAAAAGGTCTAAAATTTCTATATCACAATTATTACAACTTCCAGCACTTAGATGGTATACCCATAAACTTTTTTTAAGTGCCTTTAATTTTAAGTTCATCTTAAACTCCTGATAAAGTAAGTAAAATACCTAATATACCTATCAAAGTTAACCATCCCCAGAAAAATCTTAATGTCTGGTCTATTCTCAATCTTGGATTTGTATTTCTTATTAAAGTTATAAGAATAACTACTATTAAATATTTAATCAGAAAAATTAAAAAACCACCAAAACTATTTACTTCACTCCCTCCAAGGTAAAGAATAACTACAAAAATAGGAACAACAACAAATAAAATTGCTTTTGTTAATTTATAAAATCCAAGTAATATTCCTGAATACTCAATTAATGAACCACCTGCAATCTCTGTTTCTGCTTCTGCAAGGTCAAAAGGAACAACTCCAAGTTTTCCTACAGATGAAATTAAAATTATTATAAAACCAAGAATTCCAGAAAAAGAAAGAATATTACTTCCATTTATTTCTTGATATTTTATAATTTCAATTAATGAAGTTGTTGAACCTGATTTTATCGCAGGTATTATTATCCCACAAATAAAAGGGAGTTCATAAGAAAGAAGAAGTTTTAATTCCCTACTTATTCCTACTGAAGCGAGAACATTACCTGATGAACTACCTCCAAGAATTATGGAAAGAGATGGAATTATAAGCAAATAAACAAAAAGAATTAAATCACCACCAAATCCAAAGTTTTTCTTTAAAACAAGGAAAATTATTGTTCCACATATAGTTGCTGATATAAGACCTAAAATTGGTGAGAATAGAAAAATAAACTTATTACCATTTTCAGGTATTAAAATTTCTTTACCTGAAAGTTTTATAATATCTGCAAAGTTCTGATACCATGGAGGACCAACTCTCCACTGAATCCGTGCAGTTATTTTTCTATCTATCCAACTAACAAAAAGTCCAATTATACTTAAAACAAGAAAAGACAAAATAAAATAAACAAAATTATAAATTGCATTCATTTTTTTAATCCGTAGCTTTCAATATAACTATAACACTTTACAATTAAATTTTCTCCAATTTTATACAAGTTTTCTTTATCTTCTATTTCACTTTCTTCAACAAATTTTATTGCTTCACATTTTGCAGTTTTAACACATAAAGGAATTTCATTTTCTTTTAACCTTCCTTTACATAAATCGCATTTTCCCGTAATATATGGAATAATATCTGGTAAAATAGTTCCAAATGGACAAGCAAGCATACAACTCTTACATGAAATGCATAAAAATTTACTTCTTTTATTTATATTGTTTTCTCTTTTAAGCGCTTCTGTTGGACAAGAATTTATACACGGATGGTCTTCACACCTTCTACAAGCAAGTAAAAAAGCAATCTCTTCTCTTAAACTTGATATTCCATCATTTTCAGGATGTAAAAAATAGGAACACTTAACATCACACTTTTCACAACTTAAACACTTATCATAATCAATAAATAACTTTTTCATTTTAAACCCATATATTTGGTTTTTCTTTTAACTCTTGATATGTAAAAACAGGCCCATCCTTACATACAAAAAGTTCTCCTATCATACAATGCCGACAATGACCAATTCCGCAATACATCTTTCTTTCCATTGATAGATAAATATTTTCTGGAGTAAAACCAATTTCAAGTAATTTTAAAGTTGTAAATTTCATCATAATAGGTGGTCCACAAACAACAGCAACAGAATTTTTTATATCCATATCAAGGTTATCAAGTGTTACAGTTACTACTCCTTCCATATATTTCCAATTTTCATCTTTTCTATCAACAGTAATTCTAAAACAAAGTGGAATTTTCTCACATAATTTCTGCCATTTGTCAAAAATCATTTCCTTATATATATAATCTTGTGGAGTTCTTGCTCCGCAACAAAACAAAATTCTTTTATAATTTGTATATGTTTCAACAAGTGCAAGAAACAAGGCCCTTATAGGAGCAAGCCCAACTCCTCCGCCAACAAGCAGAACTTCTTTACCTTTAAACTTTTCAAGTGGATATGGCTTTCCAAAAGGACCTCTTACACCAACTATATCTCCTTTTTTTAACTCGTGTATTTTTTCTGTTACTCTTCCTGTTTTCATAACAGTAAATTCAATTTTTTCTTTATCAAATGGAGATGAGGAAGGTGTAAAAGGTGCTTCACCAATTCCAGGAACAGTTAAAGATGCAAATTGACCTGCAAGAAAAGAAAAATTCTTTTCTGGTTTTAAAACAATTGTATTTATTGTTGGTGATTCTTTTATATTATCAATAACTTCACATTTTATTGGTTTATAAATATTTTTATCCATAATTATACCTTTATTTTCTTTCTTAAAACTTCACTTAAAACTTTTCTTTTATCAATCTTTCCTATACAACCACTAATACACCTTCCACATCCAGTGCAACCTATAGTATTAAAATTTTTTCTCATATACCAGTATTTACATAACAATCTATTCGCATATCTATCATAAAGAGTTGGTCTTGGTGTTTCGCCAGAAGCCATCTTTGCATATCCAGGGAATTGACAACTATCCCAAACCTTAACTTTTTTAAAATTACCATTATCACTTGTATCTTCAAGTAAAAAACATACACAAGTAGGACAATTAAAAGTGCAACTTCCACAAGAAACACAATTTTTTACATCAGAAATTTCCCAGTATTCTTTTTGATACATACCTTCTAAATTCTCAAAATTTTTTATATCAAAATTTCTATTAATTTCTTCCAATTTTTCTATAACTTTTTTTCTATCTTCTTCTAAATTTTTAATTTGTGTTTGATTTACCTGATAAAATCTTTTATCTTGTCCTATAAACTCTTTTCCTTTTTCGCTTCCAATTTCAACTATAAAACCATTTTCAATTTTACTTAAATTCAAATCAAAGTTTTTTTCTGGATATGGATTAACTCCAACAAGATTACAGAAACAACTACTATATGGTTCTTTACAATCAAAACTTATTATTAACAAATTTTCTCTTCTTTTTATATAATTTAAATCTTTGTAATCGCCTTCCTTGAAAACAGAATCAAGAATTTCAAGTCCTTGTAAATCGCAAGAAGTTACTCCCATAACAATAATTTCACCTATATTTTCAATTTCTGGAACAACAAATTCTTTAAATGGATATAAAAATGTCTTCAATGGTTCTATAGTTCTTGCCCTATCATAAATAATTTTTTCGCAATTTTCTTCATTTAAAATTTCATAAAATAAAAAATTATTTTTTTCAATAGGAACATAAATCCTATTTTCCTTTAACTTCCCTTTTATAAATCCATTCCAATCTTCCGATTTTATATATAATCTTTCCATTTGTGAAATTTTTCACAAATTATTTTTATTTTATAGAAAAAAATTTTTTTGTCAAGTTTTTTTATTTACTTCAAAAATAAGTGAAAAATTTTAATCTAAAATTTTTAAGTTGTCAACTTATCAAAATTTAAAACTAATTTTTATTTTTCAACAAATAAGAAGGGAGCCCAAAAATGTTTATTTTTTTTGTAAATGGATTTTTATAAACAAGGACTTTTGTATTATATACTTCCTCTATATTCTGGTAAGTTAGAACATCTTCAACATTTCCTTGTTTATAAATTTCTCCATTTTTAAACAGAATAATCTTTGAGCAATAACAGGATGCAATGTTTAAATCATGAAAAATACTTATTATTGTTAAACCAGTTTCATTCAAATCTTTTAAAATATCCATTATTTGAAATTGATATCCAATATCAAGATGACTTGTTGGTTCATCAAGTAAAATAACTTCTGGATTTTGAACAAGAATTTGACCTATATAAATTCTTTGTTTTTCTCCTTCAGATAATTTTGTTATTTTTTTTTCAAGTAAATTTTCAATATTTAATTTATAACTTATTTCTTCAACAACTTTTTTATTTTCTTTTCCAAATCTTCCAATATATGGAAAAAACCCAAAATTTAAAAAATCAATAACTTTAATTTCAAAAGTAAACTTTATTTCTGATGGGAGATATCCAACTTGTTTTGCATAATCAATATTTTTAATTTTTTTGATATCTTTCCCTTTATATAGAATAA
>JAMWCA010000063.1 GCA_023819545.1 Candidatus Omnitrophota bacterium | reverse complement strand
TCTTCCAACTACTTATCTTCTCTCCATAAATCCTCTCATATAAAACTGCTAACTTCTCCTTCCCATACCTTATATACTGCTTCCTCAATTTTATTATCCTTATCTCTTGTTCTCTAGTTATCTCTGGCTGTCTTTTTGTTATTTGGTGTTTTATCCCTATCTTCAAGTCCTACCAATCCAAATATCTCATATCTTTTTTTCCACTTATAAAATGTAGCCGGACTTATTCCATAATATCTACATACTTTCCTAATATTCCTCCATTCTTTTAAAATCTTTAATACCCTTTTTTCTTGGAAATGGAATAAACTTGGCAACGAATTTACCAGCAAATTTAATCATCTACACCTCCTGTTTATTATCTTCTATTTTATCTATATCTTCTACTTTTTCAAACATAACAGAAGTGTATATTATCTTTCTCAACTTCTTCAGTTTTTTAAAGATAAAACCTTATAGGTCATTATTTTTAATTAAGACCTAAGGATTTTCTCAGGATAAGGATTACATCAGAAATATCAACACTATTATCATTATTTAAATCAGCAGAAATAGTTTGCTGGTCAAGTCCTAATGCCTGACGAAGGCATAAAATAACATCAAAAATATCTGTCATTCCATCGTTATTCAAATCTCCTTTCTTCCCTGGGAAAGAATTACTATTATGTGGGTCAGTTCCAGATTGATATTCAATTAAATTTGAATATCCATCATAGTCAGGGTCAAAATATGAGTCATCAAATTGTGGATTAAGACGATTATTTACTTCCCAACCATCAGGAATTCCATCTTCATCTGTATCAAATTTTAGAGGATTTGTTCTACTGTAATATTCTTGTAAGTTAATTAATCCATCCTTATCAGGGTCACTATTTATATTTTGACCTATATTTCCAAAATAAAACTTTTCCCAATGGTCTGGTAAATTGTTTCCATCACTATCAAGGACATCTACAACATTGAAATATGCTTTCCCGGTCGCATTGCCAAAAACTGAATTTACAATTATTATTCCACTCCCTGGATTAGATGGAGGAACAATAACAAATTTAATTTTCCCACCGCTGGTAGCAATTTGTATTCCATCTATTGATAAATCAGCATCTTCTGTTAATATAGTTCCGTAATCTTTAACTTCAGAAGTAAATTTATCCTGAGTTCTAACTGTAATTAAAGTTCCATCAGACACTGGCTCACCCGTAACAAGAAGAATTGGTTCTGAAGTAACTGTTATTTGAGAAGGAGTATTTTTGTCAACATCTGGTGGTTCTACATTTAGAATTATTTCTCCGTATGGAAGAGGTAACCCAAGACGAAATGTTCCAAGTTTTTCTATTTCAACACTAACTTTGTTTGAATTTATATCAACCTGACTATCTTTTAAACCAATCCATCTTCTGTTTATTTTGTCCCACTGATAAATTATAAGTTTGGATTCGTTTTTAGGTGTAAGTATGGAATCGTCATAATGAATTGTAAGTATCCCATTCTTACTGTTAGGATTGATTGAAAGAGTACTTAAACCATTATTAATGATAGTTTGAGAATTTATTTGAGAACTTAAATGGCTGATAGATAAACCTTCTGGTGTAAAAGAAAATACCTCTTCAAGCCCTCCAGATATTTGCTTAAATTGTAAAAATGGTATATACTCACTTACTTTACTGGATACCCAATGGACAGCACTTATCACAGTATCTCCTATTTTTTCAACAACTTCTACAGCAAGTTTTCCAAAATTGGTCATTGCTGTTATTATTCCATTTACGCAATCATCAAAAACTGTTGCAAATTCAAGATTTTCAAAGGAAGGAACATAATTATCTTTTTGGTATTTTGTAAGAGGAAAAACTTTAAGGTCTAAACCACTCTTATTTATAATTCCTTCTTCTATTACATAAGTTACAACTTTCTCAAGGTCTAAAGCAATACCTGCTTCTATCTCTGCTCCAAGTGCAACTTTAATTGATGGACTGAAACTAAAACTATCTCCAATTTCTTCTTCTATGCAGTAAGCAATCGGTAAATTTTTTTGTAAAACATAGTCCTTAAGTTTTGTAACAAGTGTAGAAAATCTGCTTTTAATTTCTTCAGACCCAAGTGTAATATTTGAAGAGATGCCCTTTAAAATATTATTCAAACCCATTATATCATTAAGGTCATTCATAATTGCTGAAATTTGGTCTCCTGTAAGTTTTATAGTAATTGTTTTTGTACTACCTGGTCCAAAATTAGGATGTTCAATTCCCCATTCACTTTTCCCACTTATTTTAAGTTCAGCTCTGTTTATAGTTCCGTTTGGCTGTGCAAAAATTGTAAGAACATATTTGCCTGTTTCCTCACCACCTATCCCTATTTTAATCTTATCGTTTATAATATTTCCTTGCAAACCTCCAAAGATACTAAATTCTGAAGCAAAAGAAATTCCTGCTCCTATCTCAGTAGTATTTAATTTATTGTTCTTATACTCAAAACTTGAAAGAAGATTACCCAAAATTTCTGCTTCTCCTTCAATACCTGCTCCAACTCCAATCCCAAGCAAAACATTCTCTTTATCTCCAATTCCAAAACCAGTACCAGCAGAAGCATTCCCTTCCACTCTTAGTCCTGCAGAAAGAGTTTCTTTCTGTTTATATTCTGGATAAACAGAGTTATATCCAGCATCAATAATAAATCCAAGCATGTCTGAAACAATTGGTGAAATAGATCCGCCTATCCCTTCTAATAATGAAGAAATAACCAGTCCAGAACGAAGAATCTGTTGTTGATCAGAAAAATAAGGATTATCAAAAAGGTAGGTATTTGTCCGCATTATAACAAGAGATTCACTACCCCCTGCATCTGCACTTGCATAACAAGAACCCTCAACTCCACCACCAACAGATGCTTCTGCTGCAATACCTGCTTCGCCTTCAAAACTTCTTTCTATTTCAATTTTGTCATCTGTTTTTGAGTTTAAATCTGTATTATCAATTCTATAAATCATCCCTTTTTTTGTTCCAATTTTACCACCAACTCCAATAGCTGCCTTTAAGTTAATTCCACTACCAAAACGAAATTCTGATGCTGAAATTCTTGGTAAAATTTTCACATTAAACGAAATGGGTTGACTAATTGTATTACCTCCTACTTCCACAATAGAACAGGTTATTATTTGATTTACTGAACCAAGTTCGGTTGATTTTAATACACAATCAACAATCCCATTTTCATCTGAACCATCAGTAGTAATGCTACCACCAGACCACTGAATCTTTAGTGTAACTCCAGAAGCAGGATTATTGTTCTGATCAACAACCTTATAATATCTGTGAATTTCTCCTCCTATCATTACCTCTGAAACTGAAGGATTTGGATTAGGATCAAGATTTACTACACTTCCTTGAAAAATTAAAGCATTATAGTTCAAAGTAAGTGTATCTGCCTGATTTCCAGCAAAATCTGAAAAGTTAATTACAAAGGTATGCTGCCCCTTTGTTAATGTAGGTTTTATAGTGATTGTATTATCAGAAAAGGTAAAAGATTGATTATTTCCATCAAGTTTAACAGTGATACTGGATGATTTTATTCCACTGCCAGGCATTGGGTCAAAAATTTCAATCTTTATCGTCGGATTTGCACCAACATAGGAATTATTAGCAGGAATTACTTTGTTTACAACAGGTTTACCTGTATCAACCATTGTATAGGTATCATAATCAGAAGGATAGTTTTCCCAGTTTTCTCCTTTATCTTTCGCCCTACATCTAAAATAATATGTATGTCCATCTTGTCCATTGAAAACATCTGATGTTTTTGTAGTTTCAATTAACCAATCTGTCCAGATGTGATTTAAACCATCTCTATATTGAATATCATAACAAGCAATACCAGAACCTGTATCCTGACCAGTCCAACTTACTGTGAAAGAAGTTGTTGTCATGTATTGATTTAGTTGATTTACATAGGAACTTGGCGGAGTTCTATCAATATAAAAAGTTACTGAATCAGAGTTAGTATTTCCAGCAAGGTCACTTACAAAGAGAGAAAGAGTATGAGTGCCTTCTGAAAGTGATGAAATATTGATATCTGAAAGAATTCCATCAGAAACAGAACTTGTTCCTGTATAGATAAGAGTTGGGTTTGGGTAATAATTCTTATGCAATTCAACCTTATACGATTCAAAATGTATATCACTTGCAGTCCCTTTCATCTGAAAATTAGAAGTTATATTGAGCGGTGTGCGCGGTGGATAAGAAATTGAAGCATTTGGTTTTGTATTGTCAATTTCAGATAAAAAAGTATCAAGCAAGAAATTTGAAGTAGTTGAATATTTGTGAATACGATGATTTTCAACATCAGAAAAATAAACATTTAATTGGCTGTCAAAAGTAATTCCAGAGGGAGAAGAATATAAATCAGAAAAATAATCTGCCTCTCCAAAACTATAAAGATAGTTTCCATTAATATCATAAACACTTATTCCATAATATGGTGGTTTAAAAGAACCCGTTACATAAATTTTACCTGTATTATCAATTGCAAGTGCTATTCCAGTGACTACCTGAGAAAGAGTTTTTACAAGTGTCCCATTAGAATTGAAAACTGAAATACCATTTTTGTCAAGGACATACAACTGATTTTGATAAACAGTGATGTATCCTGTATCAGCATCATAATCAAAAGCACCAAATGAATTGTGAAAAACACCTGTTTTTTTATTAAAAACAAAAATTTTACGCACATTTTTTTGGTAGAAGTAATGTCCTAAAACATATATATAATCTCCAACAATTGCTATTCCTCTCGGAATAATATATTTATTTTCTGCATCTTTAAGCACAATGCTAATAAGATTTCCAGAACTATCTATAACCAGAAGTAAAACTCCATTGTGTCCACATACATAAATTTTTCCATCTGTATCAACTGTAATATATTCTGGTTTTAATAGACCATAGCCGATACCGCTACTATAATCAAGATATGGTATAAGAATTTGTAATTGATAGATACCGGATTGATTGAATATTTGAATTCTCGCATTTCCATAATCACACACATATATATTTCCTGTAGGTCCGATAGCAAGTCCACGAGGTTCCAAAAATTCTCCCTCAGTCATACCAATCTGTGAAATATAAGTCCCATCTGTATTAAAAATCTGCAACCTATAATTGTCATAGCACTCAACTGTATATAAATTTGTAGAAGTGCCTCTTATCTTGCTTAAAAAACTGAATTCGCCAGGACCCCTTCCTTGAAAAGCAGTCATACCATTTGAGGCAATTTTACCAATCTGAGAAAAATAGGTGCCATCATTATTTAAAATAACTATTTTGTTATTATTAAAGGATGAAACATAGATTCTATTTTGTGCACCACAAATAGCAATAGGTCCTGATATTCCAGTCAGTTGAACTGGACCACCTTCATAAGCACTGTAAATAGTTCTTTGATAAACTCCTTGAGAATTAAAAACTTGAATTCTTCCAGGACCATTGCCACTATCTGTAATATATACATTATTGTTTGAATCTATCGCAATATTACCGACTACATAAGTAAAAGAAAACTGCCCATTCCCAGTTCCCGCAGTCCCAAATTTGAAAAGAAAATTACCATTAGAATCAAAAACCTGTATTCTTGAATTACCACTATCAACGACCCAGATTCTTCCATTAGAATCTATCGCTATATTGTTCCTCCAGTCAAAATTAAATTTGCCATCTTCTGAACCTGTGTCACCAAATTCTTTTATGAAATTACCATTTATGTCAAAAATTTTTATTTTATTTCCATAATAACCGCATACCATTACATAAAGTTTATTCTGATAAATAGATATAGAAGTTGCATATCCTAAATAACCCGGTTCAGTCCATTCTGGCTGGATAGAGAAAAGGTAGTTTCTGTTGCTATCAAAAACCTGTATTCTTTCCGAGTCCAAAACATAAATTCTTCCATCGGGTCGAATAGCAACATCATATGGAGAAATAAACATTCCCCTAAAATCTCTGTGAAAATTACCTTTTGACCATTTATGTTCAATAAATGTAATAAATTTAAATTCATAAAAACCATCAGGGACAAAATTACCTAAATTATCCTTTCCATCCCATTCAGAGCGATTAGTAATGTCTCCATAATTGTAATTAAATTCAGTATATGGAATTGTTCTAATTATATCCTGGTGATTTTGCCGGTAGATATTTACATTTACAGGTAAGGTTTGTTCCATATTTCCGCTTATCTGTGCCTTATCTTTTTTACCTAAACTTTCTTTTGGAGAGAAAATTTTAGGTTCAACATAAAAATCAGCACTGATTAGGATTTTACATAAAAGTACTATCAAAAAAACAAAAAAAACTTTTTCATTTTTTCTCCCTTTTATAAAAATTTTTAAAATATATCTTGTGTAATGATAATATCTTCCTCTTTTATTTTCTCAAATTTTCCTTTTCAAAAATCTGCCTTCCGGTTAATCAAGTCCAATTGATTTTCTCAATATTTTTATTACATCAGTTATATCAACCTCACCATCTCCGTTCATATCAGCAGTTTCTATGTCTACTGGGTCAAGTCCAATTACCATCCTTAAGCATAAAATTACATCACTAATATCTATATGCCCATCTTTGTTTATATCACCCTTCACTACTTCTTGAGGGTCTATTAAAGTTATATCTATTCCTGTTTTAGTTTCTTCTGGCTGCAAAATTATCGGGTTCCCTGAATAAGTTCCTGCTGGGTCTATATCTGCATCATATTGTCCATTATTATTTGAATCCATAAAAGAAGCAACATAATAAGTCCCAGGAGTAATATCAGAAATATAATAATTACCCGGACTTGAAATAATTGCACTCTTTACAGGACTACCGGAAAAATCTGGACTTGTGAATAATCTAATGTAAATACTTCCTGTTTTTGTCCCTGTATAAGTTATTTTCCCTGATATTGTTGCTGGAATTGGTAAGTCATTATCTATTTCATTTACAGGTATATAAGCAGTTACAAAACCTGGGGCATTTATAATAATTGTTGCAATTCCATTATCAGCATCATCATCTTCTTGCGCTGAAACTGTTATTGTTTGATAGATATTCCAATTGGTAGATGTAAATGTAATAGATGTGGGTGAAACACTTATATCACTATCTCCACTTACTGATATACTTGCAACAAC
>JAMWCA010000005.1 GCA_023819545.1 Candidatus Omnitrophota bacterium | reverse complement strand
TCTTCTCTTAAAATTTTACACATATCTGTTATTATTTGAGAGATTGTTAAATGAAATCTATATGAAATCTCTCCAATATTCTTTTTCTTCTTTAAATTTTCTACAACACCTCTTATTATATTTTCATGGTCAATTATATATAGATTGTTTTCTTTCCTTATTTCGTAAAAAAAACTGCCAACTTTATTATTCTTTTTTGCTTTCATTTCAAGTTCAATTGCTGCCTGTCCTTCATAATCAATAATATCCCTTATATTTAAAATTGCACTTATTGCATCAAATAATCTTCCAACACTTGAATTAAGAAAAATATTTAAATTATTATCAATTGCTTTTTTTATGATTTCCCATTTTTTTATATCAATTTTTTTAACAAACTCAATATCAAGGTCTAAAAAATTGTTACCAAAAACATAATATAGATAAACTGCACCTATTCTCCAGACCTCTTTAATTGATATTTCTCCTCCTTGTAAAGGAAAATATTTTAAATGTCCAACTCTTTGAAAAGTTTCATAATCACATATTAAAAATTCCCCTCCCCATATATTTCCATCTACTCCATAACCAGTCCCATCAAAGGCAACTCCAATAACTTTTTGATTTTTTAAAAAATTATCAGCCATACACGAAATTATATGGGAATAATGATGCTGAATTTCAATAAATTTTTTATCAGAAAATATTTCTTTTGCAATTTTACTTGAAAAATATTCAGGATGCATATCACAAACAACTATTTCTGGTTCTATTTCAAGAATATTTTTGAAAAGATTTATTGATTTTTTATATGATTCTATTGAAAGAAAATTCTCAAGGTCTCCTATATGCTGACTTAAAAAAACCTGATTATTTTTTGTAAAAGAAAATGTATTTTTCAAATCTGCACCTGCTGAAAAAATATAATTTTTAGAATTATAAGGTATTTCAATAGGAGAAGGGACAAAACCTCTTGACCTTCTTATAAAATAAATTTTTTTATTTAAAACTCTTAAAACAGAATCATCACAGTTAATATAAATCTTTCTATTATGGGTTAATAAAAAATCACATATATCCTTTAATCTACTAAAAGCATCATTGTCATCATAAATTATTGGTTCTTCAGAAAAATTTCCACTTGTCATAACAAGAACTTTTAAATTTTTATTAAAATGAAAGATAAGATGATGAACAGGTGTATATGGAATAAAAAAACCGAGATAATTATTTGAAGGTGCAATCTGTTTGGGAAGTATGTTTTTTTTCTTTTTAAGAAGAAGTATCGGTGCCTGCCAAGATTTCAATATTCTTTCCTCTTGTTTATTTAAAAAACAATATTTTTTAATAGTTTCAATATCTCTTGCCATCAATGCAAATGGTTTATTATATCTTTTTTTTCTTTCTCTCAATATTCTAACACTAATCTCATTTGTTGCATCACAGGCAATATGATATCCTCCAATACCTTTAATACCAATAATTTTCCCATCTTCTAAAAATTTAGATGTCTTTTCAATACTTTCAATATCTTTTGCAATTTCTCTTTGATTTGAATCAATCAGTTTTATTTCAGGACCACATTTAAAACAGCAATTTGGCTGAGCATGAAATCTTCTTGAAAAAATATCTTCATATTCTCTATTACATTGTTCACACATAATAAATTCATTCATTGTCGTATTTTTCCTATCATATGGGATTTTTTTTATAATTGTAAATCTTGGACCACAATCAGTGCAGTTAATAAATGGGAATAAATACCTTCTATCATTAGGATTAAAAAGTTCTTCAAGGCAATTTTTACAGGTTGCGATATCAGGTGAGATTTCTACTTCTTTCCCTTCTTCCTTACTTTTAATTATTTTAAATTCCTTATCTTGTTTAATTTTTATTTCTTCAACTTTAATTTCCTTAATTTCTGCTTTTGAAGGCGGATGATTTCGGATTTTTTTTAAAAATTTTCTAATTTTTTCCTCTTCTCCTTCAATCTCTATAAAAACACCTCTCCCAGTATTACAGACAAATCCAGTTAAATTTAATTCTTTTGCATATCTATAAACAGTTGGCCTAAAACCAACTCCCTGAACTTTTCCTTTTATTAAAATCCTAAATCTTTTTTTTAGATTCATCCTTTTATTATTCTTGCAAATTCTTTCCCTGCTTTAAATAATTTTTCGCCATCTTGTTTTGAAGGAGTATTTTTAATAAGGTTTACTTTTTTCATTTATCACCTCCCAGTTATTCAATTATATCTAAACTATTAAATTTTTCAAAAAAAAATTTTGCCAAATTTAAACATTTATAATTTCTATTTTTATCAAGAAAGTTTTTTGAATATTTTAAAAATGTAGTTTTTCAAATTTAATCTTTCCCTGTTATGCCTATTCCAAAGTAATCTAAGTTTCTGAAAAGTTGGAAGTTATAATCAAATAGAATAAAACCTTCTATTCCAATTTGCCGTAATATTTCAATCTGTCTTACAATATCTTCAGGGGATAAAATATAAGCACCAATTCCAGGATAAAAAGGGATTTTCTTTTTTATTATTTCATTCTGGTTTATTAAATAATTTTTGAATTTTGAATTTGAATCTGTATAATTCATAGGGCAAACAAAGTCAATGTATCCATTTTCAATCCACAATTTCCAGTCCTGTCCAAGATTTTCTTTGCAATTAGGATACTCAGGAAATACTGCAGCTGAAATTTTTATATTTGGCTTTATTCTTTTCGCTTCTTTACTCACTTCCCTTACAAGTTTTGTTATAAGTTCCTGCCTCCAGATTTTATAAAGTTCTTTATAATCTCCTATTATTACATCTTCAGGCCATTTCTCAATTTTAACATTATATTCTTGTTCAAATCTTTTTTTACAATTCTCACAATAGCAAAAATTTGAATCAGGATATCTAATATAATCAAAGTGTATTCCATCAATATTATATTTTTTAACAATTTCAATCATTGATTCAAACTCAAGTTGAAAATTGATTTGATTTGAAGGACATAGCCATAAAATCTCTTTCCCTTCTTTACTCACTTGTAATCTCTTTTCTTCTCTTAATTTTTCAATAAAATCAATAGGTGCATTAAAAAGATTCCAGTTTACTTTCCATATATGACATTCAATACCATATTTTTTACATGCAGAAAGACATTGTTCTATCTGGTCTCCTTTTATTTTAACTTCTTGTGCAATTGGCAAAATTTCACTATTATAATATGCTATGCCACCTCTCAACATATTTGGAAATATTGCATTAAAATTGTTTTCTTTAAGTTTTTTTATACTTTCTTCCCAAAAAACCCCTCCAATTCCAAAAGGAGAATGACACCAGACAGCCCTAAATTCATTTTCTTTCCCTTTAAAAGAACTAAAATATGCCTTTTTTAAATTTTTTTCAAGTTCCTGCTTGATTAAAAATAAATCTTCTATACTGTATTTTTTGTAATTATCCTTAATTTCTCTATAATTTTTCATTGCAAGGTTTAAAAAACTTTTTATCCCATTTGCTTTTCTTATCGGTAATTCTCTTAATTTTTTTTCAATAAACTTTTTTGTCTCTTCAAAATTCTCAAAACCAGATAGTTTACCTGCATTTTTAATTATTGAAGAAATTATCTCTTCTTTCTTTTCTGGTAAAAAATGTAAAATTAGAGAAACTATCATCTGCTGCCCTTCATACTTATTTAGCAAAACATGGGAGAAATAAAATCCATTGTCAGATATAATCGCAGATGGTAAGCCGGTTGATTTTCCTTCGGAATCAATCCAAAATCCAACAATTTTTGAATTCTCATTTATTTTTTCAGGTATTATAGCATTCCATGAAGATTGTTTTATTTTTTCAGGGAGTCCTTCAACTACTTTTCTATCAAATTTTACACTATCAAATTCACCTATATAACTTTCCTTTTTATAAATTGTATTTTCAATACCCAAGATTTTATATATTTCAGGATTTGGTGAATAAAAAATAATAATTTTACCATCTTTTTCAACAAATCTTTTAATTTTTTCTATCTCTTGGTCTGTAATTACTGGGTTGTAAGGGAAAATCAGAATTTTTAATTTGTTGTCAATCTCGCTCTGATTTAATGTTCTATATTCTATTCCAATTTTTTCAAAAATATCAGCCATATCAGAAAAATATCTATTTATATCATTTGGTCTATACAGTCCTTTTTTAATTGCAGTATCACAGAAAACAATACCAATTTGTGAATCTGAAATAATCCCTTTTAAACTTCTTAAATATACATTTGTCTGTCCATGATTTGTTTTCCAAAAAGAAATTCGTATCCTTTTTATATTATTCCAACCAGAAGGATTACCTTCAATTTTAAATTTTGATTTTGGAATAATTATTTTCTTCCAGTTATCTTTATCTATTGAAAAAGAATATCTATACCAACCACCAATACTTTCAAAATAGATTGTGCAGTTTGTTGTTAAAGATGGATTTTCAGATTTTACTTCAATTATAAACTTTTCAAAATTGCTTAAATCAAGTGAAACAAATTTATCCCAATAACACCTATCTTCTACTTCCATAAAATTTAATGGGAATTTTATTAAATCTTTACCCTTTCCCTTCTCCAATTCTATCTCTTTACTTTTTTCTTGTGACAACCAATTTTTCCTTACTTCAGAAAAATTTTTATATTTAAATAACTCCAAATCTACTTCTGAATAGGTTTGTCCCTTTCTTACATTTAAAAAAATGAGAAATATGAAAATTTTAAGAAACTTGCTTTTCATTTAATTATTACTCCTTGTTCCTTCAAAATTTTTTGAAGTTTTTTTATGTCAAGATTGGAAAAACTCTCAAATTTTTCTTTAATAAGTAACGAAGCAGATGTCCCTGAAATTTCTCCTGTCAAAGCACAAACTGGTATTGCTCTTACAACATCCCGGACAGTAGAAGCAGAAATACATCTTACAGCAGTAATTAAGTTTTTTATCTTAACTGCAGATAAACAAGAGAAAGGTATATAATAAACAGGTCCAGATTTTCTCCAATCTCCTGTCATCCCAACACTATCAGGAAAAATTTTACCCTCATCCTTTTCTTTTAATTCCGTCTTCCCTTTCAGTCTTCTCGTCATTCTAAAAATTGGAATTGTTGGAACTAATAATAAATAAGAAGATGGTTTCTTTTCTTTAATTCCAAAAAATTTTTTCAGTATATATTTTCTTGATTCTATTACCTGATTTGTTATATCATCTGCCTTATCACCTGAGAAAGTTTTAATTCCTTGTTCAATTTTTATATTATAACTATCAAATCGTAAAGTAAAGGGATATTTTTTTATATCTTTACCATCATAATAGAAAAACCATCCACAGGCAACATTTTTATCAACTGAAACCACTTTTTCTCCTGCAAAAAAACAGATATCAGCATCTCCTGTAGCATCAATAATTACCTTACAACTTATCTTCCCTATCCCTTCTTTATCAAGGATTAAAATCTCTTTTATTCTATCGTCTTCCTTTATCACATCAAAAACTCTTGAATCATACCTTATCTCAATCCCCTCTTTTAAAACAAGTTCTTCAAGCAAAAGCATAAATGAAACAGGATTAAATTCAACTTTATACCTTATCTTTTTCCTTTCTTCTATATTTCCACCTTCTTTCCATGCTTGTGGAATATCTCTATATCCATCCGAAACAGAAAGTTTAAGTAGTTCTTCAGCAATTCCACCAATAACTTGATTCCCTTTTCCATCACATAAAGGTAAGTAAACACAAACATTCCCAAGAGTTGCAAGCCCACCAAGAGCACAAAATTTTTCAATCAAACAAACTTTCATCCCTTTTCTTGCAGAGGCAATACTCGCACTTACTCCTGCAATCCCTCCTCCAACAACCACTATATCATATTTACCAACTTCTCTAATTTTTTCCATCTTTTTTAACTTTATAAGGCAACAACCATCTTTTTCTTTTTATAAAAATATGATGCTGCTTTCCCTTTTTTAACAGGTATGCCCATAGCATAATTTTTGTTTTCTGAATGGCTCTTTAAATTTATTTTTTAATACACCTTTTTTCTCAAGATGTATCATACAAACTCTCATACATCTTGCTCCACAGATTGCTTGACCCACATTATAAAGATTGCGAGGTTTCTTATAACAGGTCTACTCGCATAAATCAACTTTTACTATTTTATTTAACTGCTTTTAAAAAAATTGAACCTATAATTTCAAGAAAACTCATTTCTTTAATTTTAAAGTCATCTTCAGAAAACAATTTATTATATTTTATTTCGGTTAGATTTAAATTAACTATATTTTTGTCTTTTTCACTTTTTATCTCTATAGAACTGGGTAAATACGAATAAATTTTTATTTCTTTTTCAGGGATTGGATAGTTAAAAATTACCTTTGTCTTTTCTTTATTGTTAATAATCTCAATCTTACTAAAAGAGTAGAAGTTATCAAATATTTCAAAATTTAATATACCTTCTTGAAATGGATAACTATAAGCAAATGTCTTCAAATTTTCTCTCTTTCTCTCTTCAAGAAAATCAAACTTTGATTTAATTTCTTCTTCTTTCTCAATCAAAGATGAAAATAATATTTCAATAAAGTTTATTGGCAAAATATTTTTCTCAAGATTAATTTCTTTTTGTTTATCAAATTTTCTAAGATTTTCATTTTTATCTTTTACTATTATTCCAAGAGAGGGGATTAATATTTGAATATCGTTTTTAGTTTGTGAAATTATAAAATTATCAATCTCAGAAGATAAAAAAATATAAAAATATTCAAATTCTAATGAGTTAGGGTAAAATTTACCTCTTAAATAACCGTCAATTTTTAAATCCTTAGGTAAAGTTTTTTGGAATATTTTTTGAAAAGGAATTTTAATAAGATTATATGACTCGTCAGAAAATATTATTTCTGCTGATATTTTACTTTCTATTGTTTCAATTTTAAAATTCTTTGTAATATCTTTTAATTTTTTAATTTGTGAAAAAAAGTTGTCTATAATTTCATCTGAGAAAATTAAAGAAAAAAATATTCCCCACAAAAAAATTAATTTTTTAAATTTGCCCATCTTTTACCCCCTTTTTTTATTTTAAAAAATTATACCACATTTTTTTATAAACCAATGAGAAGTTTCCCATTTTAAAAGATGAAAATTGCCTATATTTACATTTTTAAGATATTTCTTTGCAGTTTCATAGCATTTAAAAACTGTTTTGCTTGGAGTTATTGGTAAATCATTCATATAAAATTCTGGGTGGAAAATAAGTAAAGAATAAGGAATTTCAGGACTTAAAGATGATATAAATTTTGCTATTTTCTCAACCTCAATTTGATCTATATAGCCTGGAACAAGTAAAGTTGTTGCTGTTAATAAAGGATAATCTGCTTTTTTCAAAAATTCTTGTGCGATAAGTTTAAAATTTTCTAATGTCTTTTTATTTGAAACACCTGTTAAAACAATATTTAAATTTTCATCAAATGCTTTCAAATCAAATTTAATTATCCCTTTACTTTTGAGAGCAATTTCTCCTATTTTTCTAACAAGATTTTCATTCCCACAACCATTCCATTCAAAACATATTCTTATTTTCTTTTTAATTAAAATTCCCTCTGAAAATTTAATTACAAAAGGTAGTTGTGGCTCTGGTGAACCGCCAAAAAAACAAATACAATAAACTTCTTGCCTATTTGCATAATTTATAATTTGATGAGTTTTAAAAATCTTCCCTTTTTCAATAAACTTATGGGAATAATTCTGACAAAAAAGACAATTAAATGAACATCCATAAAAAAATACAGCAAGATTATATTTACCTTTGCCATCTTTTTCAGCGCCACAGAACCATTCAGCACAGCAATTTGTAGGGATTGGGTCATAATAAAAATCAAAAACTCCATAATCTGTGCTTGTTTTACTTTTTAAAATTCCATTTATATTTTCCCTTAATCCACAATAACCTTTTTGTCCGATATCAATAACACATTTATTATTACAAATATTACATTCAATCCCTTTTTCTGATTTAGGAGTAAAAGAAGGGAGATTGAAATTCTCTCTTATTTTCTTATGAATTTGTTTTGAAAAATTAATTGCTTCTTTTGGATTTTCTCTTATACATTCAATACATATACCTAAATTCTCTGAAATTAATTTTTCTTTTTTACAGATTTTGCATATTCTCATCAAAAAAGGAAATAATTTTATCTATTGCTTTTAAAACATTAAAACTTATTTCTTCACCAATTTTTATTTTTTCAGGTTGAATTCCCATTATATAGATTTCAGTATCTTCAAAAAGAATTTTTAATAAAGAGAGTGAAAGATTATGGGTAGAGATTGTTGTATCTTTAATCTCGTCAATCTTAAAAATTCTAAAATCTCCCGGCGTAGAGTTAAAATCAACACTATCAATTATCAGAATTAAAGATGGTTTATTTTTTTTTATAACCTCAATATAGTTTTCAGGTATATTTTCAGCATCAATTACAAGAATATTTTTATTTTTAATTTTTTCTTTAAGTTTTTCAGCAATAATACTGCCTACTGCATCATCTCCTTTTAATCTATTTCCTATACCCAAAATTACTATTTTTTCATTTCCTTTAATTCTTTCAATAATTCTATCCATATATTAAAATTTTGGAGTGTTTTTGCTGAAAGTTTTATAAGTTTTGTTTCTGAAGATGTTTTTTTTAAATCATTTTCAAATTTTTCAACATCAAACTCAATATAATTTAAAAGGTCAATTTTATTCAGAATACATATATCTGATACCTTAAACATTAAAGGGTATTTTAAAACCTTATCATTGCCTTCAGTTATTGACGAAACAACTATATTCTTTTCTATCCCTGTATCAAATTCTGCAGGACAAATAAGATTTCCAACATTTTCAACAAAAAGTATGTCTATTTCATCAAGGTTAATTTCAGAAATTCCTCCTTTTACCATATTTGCTTCAAGATGACAAGCCCCTTTTGTATTTATCTGAACAACAGGTATATTAAATTTTTCAAATTTTTCAGAATCAAAAGTTCCTTCAATATCTCCTTCAATAACTGCAAATTTAAATTCATCTTTTAAAATTTCTACAGTTTTTTCTATAAATGAAGTTTTTCCACTTCCTGGAGCACCCATAACATTGAAAGAAAGAATTTTTTTATTATTTAAAATTTTTCTTATCTCTTGGGCAATCTTTTGATTTTCAGCAAAAATATTTTCTCCAATTTTTATTACTTTTATCATTTTCATACCTCCATCTCTATATTTTCAATTATATATTCTCTTTCAAAAGGCGATAAGTCCTTTTTAATAAAGATTCTTGCTTTTCTTAAAATTTCATTTTCTTTCGTAATTGAAGAGAAAATAAAATTTAAATTTTCTTCATCAAGACAACTATATGGATTTATTCTTAGATTTATTTTTATAACTTTTTTTGCTTTATTCTCTTCACATATCTTTTCAAGTATTTTGATTAAATTATCTACAACAGAAATCTCATGCATCCTTATCTCCCTTTATCTTCCATCAGGATTTTTTCTATTTCTGTCCCTTCAACTGGTTTTACCCCACTATTTAATGCACCAAAAGATAAAGCATGCGAAGCAGTTGGAGAATTAAAAAATAAAAACACAATACACAATAACGCTTTAAGTCCTATACTTGAAAATCTGGTTAACAAAAATGCTCCAAATAAGATTGAACCAGCACCAAAGGTTACAAATTTTGTTGCTGTTTGAAGCCGACAGTAAACATCAGGCATCCAGACAAAACCAAAGATATCAATTCCAACTGTCTTATCAGTAGTATGTCCTTTTACAATTTTATAAATACATATAACAACACATATCCCAAAAAATATAAAAATTCCATTCATTAAAATATCTCTTTTAAAATCTTCTCCTTCAATCCTATTATCATTTTTCTATTAATCTTTATCATAATTATAAATATAAGTCCAAAAAATGTAAAGAAAATCGCTCATTATTATCTTTAATGTTATTAAATTTGCGAGAATTGTTCTTGCTAAAGGAGATTTTAATTCAATCAGTATTTTAACTATTCCTAATTTTATTGGTAATCTTGGACTTAAGACCCAAAAAAGTTCACTATTAAATGAGAATTTGAAAAAATGGGAAAAAATTTTATAACTTTCATAGCCAGCATACTTTTTTATTTGTAAAACAATTCCAAGCATATTTCAAGAAAAATTAAAAGCCAAAAATGTAAATAAAATTGCAATTTAATTGCTAAAAAACTCGTATTAAAAAAGCAAATTAAATTTTAAAGATTGAACCTGCTATATATCTAACACCACCATCTATGTTTACTTTATCTTGTCTGTCATTAAAATAATAAACAGTTAAAATCTCTCCACTGTCTAACTGAACACTTACTGGATATCCCAAATCCCATGAACCACCGTCATCCCTTAAAATAAACTCTCCTTTCCATGTCTTTCCTTTATCTTCACTTATAGAAAATCTTATCCCAAAAGGATACGACCTGTATCCATAAGTTGCAAGTATTCTTCCATCTTTAAGTAATAGTAAATGACAAGGACTCCCAATATCATTTATTCTTGATAAATAATGCCATGTCCTTCCATAATCTTCTGAAATATAGCATTCAGACCAAAAACTATATCCATGTCTGTATCTCTGACTTCTTATTGCACATAAAATTATTCCATCATGTAAAGTTATCCCTGATGGCATTATTTGCATATAATCATTTTTTTCATAAGTTATATATGAAAAGATTTCCCATGAAATCCCTCCATTTTTTGAGATTATTGCTATTGGTTTTCCCTCCTTTCCATCTAAACAATTAACTGTAGAAAATAAAATTAAAGAACCGTCTTCTCTGATTATATAATCTGGTCTTGCCCAGTTAAAATCATATCCAAAATTAGGCAATCTACACGGTCCGTAAAAATTCTGCCCTCTATCTTCAGAAAAAAGTAAATTGATTGTAATAGCAACAAGCATAAAATCAGGATTTTTAAAATTAAATTCTTTTGGTGGAAGATAATTTAAATTTTCTGTTTCTCCACTCCCTACATTTATTGATGATAATATTTTTTTTAAATTACCCCAACTTTTCCCGCCATCCTTTGACCTAATCTGCATTATCCTTGATGAATTATCAGGCGGTTTATAACCATGAGCAACTTCTTCTTTTGTTTGATAATTACAGGTCCTTGTGAAAAAATTTACAACAATTTCATCTCCTTTATACTTATATACTCCACAATTCCTTGGCCAGGCAGAAAACTCATTTTCTTTTCTATAAATAATAAAACTCTCACTTTTAATTTTATAAATCCTCATCTTTTTCTCCTTTTTTCATATCTTTAGAAACTTATATTCACTTTTAAATGTTGTTTGCTGATTTATGTATACTTCTACTTCTAAAATATAACCACCCACTTCAATATCTCCCAAAGGAAAAATTATATTAAAATTATTTGAATTTAACTTTAAATCTTTTGTAAGTATTGTATCTCCTTTTGATAAACTTTTAAAAACAATTCTCAACTTTGCATCTGGATTTTTATTTATTTCTTCTTTATTCATTTTTAAACTTCCATGCAATTTTATTTCTTTTTCATCTGATGAATAAATTAGAAATGCATCTTCAGGAAAAACAAAGAAGTTTATATCCTTTGTTAAGAATTTAAATGGGAAATCAAATACAAAATCATCAAATTTTACTTCTAACCAGTAGATTAAATCATTATTGTTTTGATATATAATAAAAGGCACTTCAATTATTTCTTCCTTTAATAAAATGTCCTTTTCAAAAACTTTTTCTTTCTTAAAATTAAGTATATTTACAACCATTTTTTTACCAATTATATCTTTATCAACTTCCAATTTGATTTTATTTTCAACACCAAGTGGCTGCAATACAAGTTCTCCTTTTATTGTTTTTATCTTTCTATATGCATCCGCTTTTCCCTCCAATATTAATTTCCCAAACCTTTCAGGAACACCAAACCCTTGATTCCCTAAAGAAGCATTTTTAGTTGGGCTCCACAAAGTATGTGTTCCTTTCTCCTGAGAATTGTTTCTGCAAAAGTTTATTCCATATATTTGATAAGTTCCAAGAGATTTAAAAGGTATTCTTATTTCTGCTGTCCAGTGGTCTTTTAATTTTTTTGTTTTAACTTCAATATCACTGTTCCATTCAAGGTCATCCTCTTTTTTTTCTCCAACATAAACTTTCATATCAGTAACTGCTCCATTTGCATTTATCATAAATTGATAATAATTTAAATATTTACAGTTAGGGTCTATAAAAATTTCAATTCCATCTTCTCTCCAAATTTCCTTAACATCTTTTTTTTCATTCGTAATTGTTGCTTTTATCTTTGACATATCTTTTGTAAAACATTTAAAAAATAAATACAAATTTTCTATATCTCTTAAAATATAAACTTCTGTTTTATCTTCTGCAGGTATTTCTGGTTCACTAAGTTTAACAAAATTGTCAATTTTATATCCTTTTCCCCATAAATTTTCCATTTCTCCATCAATTTTAATTAAATTTTTTTCAATCAATGGAGATTCAATTATATATTTATTGTCATAGAAATTTACTTCTCTTAATTTAACTTCTTCTTTAACATATTTATCAAAACTCACTTTTAGGTCCTTCAATCTACTTTTTTGTTCTTTAAATGTCTTTTTCTCTTTTATAAGTTGAACACATGCTTTTTGTAAGAAGTCCCTCATTAAATCAAGATCTCTACTTTTCCATGTGCTTGCATCTTTACCAACAAGAACATCAGTAATTGGGTCAATATGTAAAAAATTATTTATGTCAGGGTCAACAATTTCAATCAATGATTTAAATACATCAGAAATTTTTTCTTCTTTATTTTTATTCAACAAATCTTCAAGAAATTCCATATATCTTACATCGTCTATCCCTTCTCTTGTGCATTCCCATGAAATTGTAGGAACAAACTCCCAAAAACCTGGATGAGTTGCGTTCCACATACTTACAAGTCCATTATAAGCATTTCCTAAACTCCATGAATGAACAAACCAGGTTGCTCCTTCAAATCCAATTTTGTAAAGATATATTCCAGTTTCATATCTTGCATATACAGGTCTTAATCCTCTTGGAGCAGCACTATAAAACCAGAATTTTTTTCCCATTTTTTTATATTCTTCATATGTTTTGTAAGAAGTATATCCATTAGCAAAAACCGGAACATCAAGATATTCTTTCAATGGTTCATAATATGTATCATTAACTGTTATCCATGGATGCCCACCTCCTTTTTTTGTTGCTTTAACAAGTTGTAAAGCAACCTTATTTTTATAAACACCATATGGTTCATCTATATTAAAAAGATACATTTCTGGTAGATTATTCTTTTTGGCATATTCTTCAACCGCTGCAACTATTTTTGAATATATATCAAGAAATTTATCGGTAAATAATAATGGTTCAACAACATATTTATCAAGTATTCTTGTATCTGTTCCTGTAAGTTCTGCAAGAATTTTTTCAGGATGTATTCCTATCCTCCATATAAATTTACCATTTTTATTGAGATTTATTCCAAGTGATTTATAAAAATTAATTCTGTATTCAAGTGGTTTCAAATCAAATTTTATCTCATCATCCTCTTTATATATATAACAGGCAGGATACCTTAACTCACAACCAAAAGCATTTATTCCATGTGCTTTCTGATCAAGAATTGCCATTTTGCAAATTTCCTGAGATGGCGAATTTGGATTTGTATCATATGTTCCAAGCCACATTATATTATAAAAATGTCTTTTTAATTGTGGTAGATTAAATGGCAAAACTTTCACTTCTATCGGTATTTTTTTCTCTTTTAAATCTATTCCATAGATAATTAAATTTCCTTTATATATCCCTTCAGGTGTATCAGGGGGGATATAAACTGTTAACCAGAAACCTTGTGTGTAATTTGGTATTAATTCAGTTTCTTCTCTTAAATCAAGTGTTTTTGGTGTTAATGATTTTTTATAATTAAAATAGTATTGAGTTCTTATAGTTATATTTTCTGATGGAATTATTTTTTTACCTTTTAAATCAGGAACTTTAAATTTCAACTGTAAAACAGGTTTTTTTGATAAAATACCAAACTGATAGGACTCATATTCATCTCCTGCTGCTTTTATTTCTATTTTATCTATAACTTCTTCTTTTGTAGGTCTATAAATAGGAGTTATTTTATCTGTAATTGATTTTTTAAAAATAATTATCTGGTCTTTCATAAATGAAGGAAAAGGAGTTTCTTTATATTTTAATTCTGGTATCTCAAGTTTTTCAATCCAATCCTCATCTCCAACAATCAATAATCTTCTTGTTTTTTCAAATTCTTCAGGGTACTTTAAAAAATTTTCAAATGGGATTAAAATGATACTATGAACTATCCACCCATTTTCTTTTGGTTTAAAAGTTAATTTTAATTCCTCCTTTTTTACTTTCACTGTAAAAGTCCTTTCAGGTAATTCTACTTTTTCTACAAGTATTTCTCCATTTCCTAAAAGTGAATAACGGTATAATCTTCCTATATCTTTTCCTACAATTGTCGGAGTTATTATCCCTTTGTAAATTCCATTTTTTAAATTTATTATTAAATTTGCTTCTTGTGTGGATGCAAGCCCAGTTTGATTTGGTGTTGATGTTAAATCCTTTGTCCCTGTTGGATATATATTATATTTCTTTTCCCACCCATATCCGGTCTTTTTATCATATATTGTATCTTGAGTTATTTTTATAAAGTTTTCAGCAGTAGGAGTTTTTTTATCTCCAAAATCAAGACATACAGGAAACAAATCTTTATTAATTGTCCATTTACAATAACTTGAAAAAGGAATTAAAAAAACAAACAAAAAACTATATAAAACTTTTCTTCCCATTTCCCCTCCTTTTTTACCACATCGTTTTCCATTTAAATTGAATATCTTTTATGTTTTCTGGTAAAAACCAACTTTTTTCATCATTTGATAGAATTAATGACTGTTTGAGATGCATATACCTTGTTTTTCCAATAATCCATATCCCTTCTAAAGGCATTTCTATTTCCAATTTTTCCCCTTTTTCAGTTGATGCAATAATTTCTTTGGTTTTATTTGATAATATATAAACAGAATAAACATGTGGTTTAATCCCCATTATTTCTTTTTCTTCTGTTTTTGGTTTTGTAAAGAATTTTGTCTCTGTAGTTTGGAACCAGTAATTTACATAATAAACTTCTTTTTCAAGATCTGTTAACGGGACATATATTTCATCTTCACCGTCTCTTACTTCAAGAATTATTAAATATTCTCCAGTTATTCCATCCTTTGGAACTATTAATTTTGTATATGGTTTTTCTATTAATGTATCTATTATTATCTTTTTATCAGGGCCAATAACTTTTAAAGGGAATCCCTTCCCACTTTTTTTACCCACTATCCCTTTAATAACTATATTAAACTCTTTATCTTTTTCCTCTTTAACAATACAGTAGGTCCCTTGAGGGCACCCTGGTAATGATTGAGAATATGTCCAGTTTGTCGGGTCTTGTATATCTGATTTAGAAAGAGCATATATAACCCTTGGTAAATAAAGAATAAAATCTGAGATTGAACAGAATGGGTGAAATGGTTCTTTGTTTTTAAGTTTATCTCCTTTACTATGCCAAGAAAATATATCAGAAGCAAAAAAAGATTTTACAGCATATTCTTTACTTTTTTCTTTATCTATTTCAAATATTGATGCTAATGCATAATTTTCATGTGGTGAATGAGTATTCCATAAATTAACTTTATCTGATTTTGGGTCTATAACTCCTTCCAATAAGAGATCCTTTGCCTTTTCACTTTTATAGAATAAAAGAACATTATGAAGAGGAAGTCCCCAGTGGTACATATTAATTAAAAATTTTTTTAAACAGTCATCAATATAAATAAGTAGAGCAGGATGATAAGTTAATTGATAAAGGTCTATTAATTCACCAAGAGAATTGTTATTATCTCTCCCTGGCTCTAATCTTGTAGCAGAAGAGAATTCAGGATTTTTTCTATCAGATACCAATGTCTTTTGCCATTCATCTACAACTATTTCTCTCAATCTTAAATCTCCTGTCAGATAATAAGCAGTTATTAAACCGTTATAACAAGTTAGATGACCTAATAAAGCGTGGTCTCCACCCCATGGGCAAAAACCATTTGTATGCCTTGTAGAACCTATAATTCTTTTTTGGCCAAAATGAAATTCTTTATGAGTATAATTAGGGTCGTCATAATGAATAATATTTAAATCAGAAAGAAGACGAATATTTGCTCTTGCTTGTTGTAAATAAAAAGGATCTCCTGACCTTAAGTATAACAACCAAGGCATAAAAGATTCATAATGATGTGTTGCATTGAAAAATCTATACAAATCAAATGTTTTATCACCTTTATAAGATGTATGATGCCATGTTCTGTATATCCACATTCCATATTGCTCTGTATAATCTTGTAATTCCCAGTATCCTTTTACTACTTTTTCTATACAATCTTCAATAAACTTAAATTTTTCAGATGAATAAGGAGCAATATATCCAACAGATAAACTATCACATATCCATTTTGGTTCAGGTAAACAATGTGGAAGAACTTGGAAACAATTTGAAATTTCTCTATATCTTTCAATATCTCCTTCAAGAAAAGTAATAAGAATATCATTTGTAACCGAAGAACCAAGAATACTTGAATGAACTCCTGCTAAAACCAATCCTGGTCCTGTATATACATCTGTTGATGGAGAATTATAAATTTCCGCTGTCTTAAAATAATATTTCCATGGCATTGCAAAATTTAATTCTTTACCCTGATGACAAAACCAAAGTTTATAAATTTCAGAGGGACTTATCTCATCTATTTCAGGATGTGTTTTACCATGATAAGGCCAGATATGGAATTTCAACCCTTCATTTAATAAAACTTCAAATTCTTTTGGAAATCTCTGCCATGTTTCCCTATTTGAAATACCAATTATATTCCCATTTTCTTTTTCAATTGCAAACCAACCCTCACTATGTTTCCCTTCTTTTATAGTTTTTCCATTAGACATTTCTATAGAAAATTTATCCGGTAAATGTTGAATTAAATATATTGAATCGGTATTAAATGAATTTTTATCTATTTTAAATGGTTGTTGTTCTTCAATTCCAAAAAATGCATTTTTGAAATCTGTTGAAAGAGAAAGCCCCATATCTCTTAATCTTACAAAGTTTGAATCAAAGGTAAAGACAATTGTATGCAAAACTCTTACATAAGGCTTATTATTATATACTTCAATTCTTGTTATGAATTTACAAAGTTTATCAGTTGGCAAAGAATAGTTTACTATTTTCCCTTCAGAATTATCCTTTACATACCACCCATCTATTCTAAAAACAGTTTTAATTTCTCCTTTTTCTTCAATCCACACTTTAACTTCTTTGTCATTACTTGCTCTATATATATCCCCTTCATGGTCGATTAAATAAAACCCATTATTTTTTCTATTTTTAAATATTTCTTTCCCACGAGAAATTACACTATCTATAAAATTCCATTCACTTTTTTTAATTGTAAATTTAATCACTCCATTATCTACATTATATCCAGTTTCAGTTTCTTCTATTTTAATACCACCTTTTGGTAAAGAATTAATTTGTGGTCCAAATTCAACAAAATAATTTAGTTGATTTTTGTTTTGCCAGTTAGAAGATAATCCTTCTGCCTGAAAATCTATTCCAAGCCATTTTATACTTGAATTCTTTGAAAAACCCCATCTTGCCCTAACTATCTTTTGACAACTTATTTCTTTCCCTTCTTTATCAACAATCCTAACATTATTTTCATCCCATAAAGCACCTTTTGGAAAAGGTATTCCAAAAGAAACAGGAAATGTTTTTTCTTTTTTTAATGGAATGTCTAATGGAAAGATTAAGGGAATTTTGCCTTTATTTGAAGGTGTTTTTTCTTTCACATATCTAAATTTTTTTTCTTCTTTTTTTAGTATATTATCCCCTTTTTTTATTTCCCCTTGGACTTGATATTCTCCAAATTCTAAACTATTAAGTCCAAAATCAATAACTATTATCCCTTTTTCAAGAGGAATCTCTTTTTCAAATATTAACTTTTGTTCTTCAAAATCAAGAATTTTAAAGTTTAAAGTTAGTTCATTTAAAGAATTAACTAAATCACCTTTTTCTATTCCAAAAACTATTCTCCCTTCTTTGTCAAGATTTGAAAACTCCTCCTTTTCCAATGCTAAATTAAATTTTAACTCTTTACTTATTTGCTCCCATTCAAGATAATAAATATTAGGTTTAAATTCTGCTCCATTAATAATGAAAGATATAAATAGTGAAAATATAAAAAATAACTTCATTTAGTTTCTCCTTTTAAAGGGATTTTCCACCATTCAATTTTGTCTAATGCAGGGTCTGGAATGAATAATTTCTTTGCATCATTACTTAGAAAAATCTTTTTGTCATTTTTCACTCTAAAATATCTACATTCTTTTTCCAATATGTATACATCATCTTTTTTTGCTTGAAATTCTGTCAAATTATCATACTTTTCTGTCTTTTTTGTTATTTTTGTATCAGCAATCATTTCTCCCTTTTCATTTAATACTTTTAAATTCCCTTTATAAGCACCTAAGACATATAATTCATCTTTTTCTACTTTAAAATATAATCTGTCTTTATAATGAGTTGCAAAATAATCCCCTCCATAAACTTCATATTCTAAATCACTCAAAGGTAAAATTAAAGAATCAATAGTTCTCTCTTCTCCTACTAATACTCCTTTATAAAAACCTGTAATTTTATCTTCCGGAATTTTTATAGTATATGGTTTATCTGAATAATCACCATATGGAATTACTCCACAATAAAAGATATCTCCTCTTTCATTAAATAATATAAAATAAATACCACAAAAAGCAGAAAATTTCCCTTTGAAGTTTATATGCCATTCTCTATCTTCTTTCTCATAAAAATAATACCCTTTACTATAAATATGGAACCCTTCTGAAAAACATAACAGAAAAAATAAGAAAAATACAAATAACAACTTTTTCATCCTTTCTCCTTAATATAAAAAATCTCTCCATGTCAATTTCCAGAAATCACATCCATGATTACAATTCCCACCAGTTCCATATCCCTTTATTTTTTCAAAAATTTTTGCTCCTGCTATCCACTTAACAGAAGAATCAAAAAACAAAAGATTAAATCCAGTTGGTATATAGTCCTTGTCAAGATGATTCCCTTGCCATGGTCTTATACCTGGCGTTGGTGGCCATGTAGGAGGATTATAAGCATCTGCCATCCATATATATCCAAATTTTATTGCTTTATCAAGTTTCCCTTTTATAGGTGAAGACCTATCCCATGAATGTTCATAAATTAAAGGACTATGGTTCCATACATAAACAATTACACAAGAAAGATCTCCATTGGGATTTTCAAATTTATCCTTTATATAACTTATTTTCCCAACTACTTTTCCATCTCCTGATCTTGTGCAACTTGGACAAATTATTATTTTGGGGTCTGGAAGATAAATCCCTTTCCCTGTTTTCTTCCATCCCATAAAAAAGAAACCAGGCCCTCTATAAGTTGCTCCTGGTGAATATCCAGGCCCTGATGTAATTCTTGCTTCCCATATATCATTTGTGCCTCCGCTACCATCACCATAATTAACTATTCCGCCTGCATAAGGTAAATTTCCATCATAGTCCTGTGAATACATATGAGTTGCAAGACCAAGTTGTTTTAAGTTATTCATACATACTGTCTGCCTTGCTTTTTCCCTTGCTTTATTTAATGCAGGTAAAAGCATCCCAGCAAGAATCGCAATAATCGCAACTACAACAAGAAGTTCTATTAGAGTAAAACCATTCTTTCTTCCTTTCATTTTTAAAATAAATTTTTCATCTTGTATTTTGTGTAACTTCCCACCAGAATTTACATAAACTGGGGTCTGTCCTATAATTTCCTCCTGTATTCGCAATTCTATGTCCTGAATCAGGTATCCATCTTGCTGAACCATCAAAGAATAAAATATTAAATCCAAGAGGTAAATAATTGTTATCAAGATGGTTCCCCAACGATGGTCTTATCCCCGGAGTAACAGGGACAGAAGGAGCCCAGTAAAGGTCAGCCATCCAGACATATCCAAGTTTCGCTGCTTTATCCAATCTTCCAAATGCTTTTGAATTACTCCATGTATGTTTATAAATATCATCATTGTGGTTCCAACCATAAGAAATTCTACAACCATCAGTATTTGGTGCTTCCCATCTTGCTTTCATTATAGAAATTTTTAAATGACTTGCCCAGTATCCACATTTTGTAGAACTTGGACAGTAGAAAAATTGTATATCAGATATATATCTTCCCTTACTACTTCCATCACTTTTATAACCAATAAGAAAATAACCAGGACCAACATATCCACCTTTACCAAGTGCTGAAGAATATGTCCATATTTGCCAAGTATAATCACTTTCATGGTTTATACTACTCCATCCCTGAGGTGGTAGATATCCATCATAGTCCTGTGAATACATATGAGTTGCAAGACCAAGTTGTTTTAAGTTATTCATACATACTGTCTGCCTTGCTTTTTCTCTTGCTTTACTTAATGCAGGTAAAAGCATCCCAGCAAGTATACTTATTATTGCTACAACTACTAATAATTCAATTAGTGTAAAACCATCTTTTTTCATTTTCTCTCCTCCTCCTCTTAATTTAATTCATCAAAAGTATGGGACCAGAAGTAAGAATTTGGATGTCCATTTGTCTTCCAATTATAATACTCAACTAACTCATCAGCAATTTTATGCCCTGAATCATTTACCCATTTGACAGCACCATCAAAACTTAATATATTAAAACCATCGGGATACCAATCATTATCTCTCCCCCCATGATTGAATCCTGCATAGTATGTAGATGGGTCTGCAGCAGAAGGAATATAATAATAATCAGCAACTGCTATTGCTCTTATTTTTACTGCTTTATGTAATTTTGCTTTATCCCATATTTCTCTTGGAACTGGTGGTCTTGTAGGTGGATTTGTTCCTCCCCACCATACATTACGAGAATTCACATATGTATTATAAGTATAATGACAAAAACTTCTTTGTCCAGGTGCTTCAAATGTGCTTTTTATATGACTCAAACTACCTCTATCTTTCCAACCTTTACCACTTCCTGACCAAGGAGATGGACAATAAAGTAATTCTGGTTTATCTAAATAAAGCCCCTTCTTTTTTTCTCTCCATCCTTGAAGTAAAACTCCTAAAGCAGTATATTTATTGCCAATCTGTCCGTCCCATAGCCAGTATCCATGTGGTGAAAGATTAAGAGGGAGAAAATCATCATTGTCATTTGCATACATTATGATTGCGAGTCCAATTTGTTTTAAATTATTCATACATACTGTCCTTCTTGCATTCTCTCTTGCTCTTGCCAGTGCAGGTAAAAGCATCCCAGCAAGAATCGCAATAATCGCAACTACAACAAGAAGTTCTATCAATGTAAATCCGCATTTTCTTTTATTCATTTTTTTCACCTCCTTTCATTTTTAAAATTTCAGGATAGAACCAATATGATTTATCAAAAGAAAGAATTAACTCTTCCCCTGATAAATTTATAAAACCACCATATCCACTTGATGTAACTCCTCTCCTACAAAAACTTAATTTATATCCTGTTTTTGGCTCAAGATTTAAAATGTGTTTTTTCTGCTGGTATTCTGTCCTTATTTTATCTCCTGAAGAAGTTTCTAATCTGAATAATGAGTTGCCTACTAGTGTTAAAATAATTTTTGTTTGATTTAGCCCTGTTTCTGTATAATATCTTGTTGCAGTAATAACACGAGAATTATCTGAAATGACATAAACTTCTTTTGGTAAATCACTTAAAGGACAATTTAACATAATTCCATACCATTCTCTTCCTCCTATGAATTTTAATATATACTCTCCTTTCTTATTGTCTTTTGGTATTTTCACTATATACGGATTATCAGGCATTATTACTCCCTTTGGCATCTCTCCTTCTTTAATCGTTTTATTTTCAGGATCTATAATTTGAAATTTAAGTGATCCTTTCATTTTCTCAGGGACATATCCCCAAAAAGTTAAAGCAAAATCTCTATCCTCTTCTTCTTTGAAAACTGTTAAAACTTTATCCCATGAGTCAGCAGTAAAGGGAAATAAACATGGAACTTCAGGAAGACCTAAATCTTTCATAACAGGGATAAGTGGGAATAATCTTAAAATATCATCACTAAACCATTGTAAAGAATAAAATGGCGAAGGGTGCCCATGTGCCCATTGTCTTAACTGTGAAAGTCCAAGAGTTTCAAACCAAAACCACTTAATATAAGATTGATTATTTGTATATAAAGAAGTATCTATGAAATATGGGCTATAACTACCATACATTGGACCTGCAATTGTTAAATCAACTTCCCTTGAAGAACCTTCATGACACCAGATTGCTTTAAGTTGTTTCCCTTGTTCATCAGTTGCTTTAATAGGCCAACTATAACCTGGTATATTAGGTCCTTTTCTTGTAAACTCATCAACCCATTCTGAAACAAGTTTAAGAGGTAAAGGGTCTCTCCAATATCTTATATATGTCCACATCCAATATCTCCCTGATTGAGCAGGTGGAGGTGCATCCGACATATATTTCATTGGTTGAGCAAATAATCTATCTTTGAATTCACCTATCAATCTTAAAAGTCGTGCATCTTGTAAATCAGCATAGTAATTTGTAGCAACCATCCATCCATTCGCTGGATTTCTATCTATCATGCCTGAAAAATCATAATCTTCTGAAATACGAATTTTTTTAAGAACTGACTCAATCCATTCTTTTGCTAAATCAAGACCTCTTGTATCTCCCGTAAGATAGTAATATATTAAATAACTATACTGTGCTCCCATATGTCCCCATAATTCATGATATGAACCCCATGGAACATATCCATCGCAATGATAAACAGCACCTGGCCATTGAAAAACCGGTTTTAAATCTGTTTCAGGATTCCATGGGTCATAATTTACAGATACATGGTCAATTAAGTGTCTTGTAAAACTCTCATAAAAATTCCAATATTTCCATTCTCCAGTGGATAGATAAAGATATAAAGGAGATAAATTAGAACCATGATGATAACCTATTTTTGCTCTGTGTAATGCTGGAGGACTTCCACCTGGTATGTAATATATATGCCCATCAGGCCAAATGAATTGACCATATTCTTTATTATCAAAAATTATATTACAAACCCTATCAAAAGAAGAAGATATCCCTTCTTTAATCTGTTTATATTTCTCATCAATGCCCCCAACAATTGTTTCTAATACTTCTGTTTTTCTTGTCCATTCAGGGTCAGAAATTGCATGTGGATATTTTTCAAAAATTTTTGCTCTCTTTGTCATATACATACTAAATTGGCTTTTTTCCTTTGAATTTATATCAAAAATATATAATAGTTCCCCAGTTATTGCAACTCCTGTTCCATAACCTTTTCTTTTTTCTCCACCCCATCTCCATTTATGGTCAGGGGTTAAATTTTTGAATAGATTCATTGCATCAAAATATTCTTTTGGGATTTGAAAATCAAGAAATTTACCTTGGTGTAACCATCGTAAATTCACATAATCCCCTATATCAGTGCCACTTTTTATGTATTCGGTTGAATGATATGGCCATGCATGCCATATAATTGATTTTCTGTTTATCTCTATTTCCTTTGGAAACAATTGAAATAAATGCCTCTGTGATAAACCAATGCCTAAATCTTCACCCATTACTCCAAACCAATTGAAATAATTTTTCCCATATAAACTTTCACTGTAAGTAAAAGTCCCAAAAAAACTTTGTAATACTTTTTCCTCTTTACTATCTTTTATATAAAAACTATTCCATCTATCTGCAAGAAAGTAAATACTTCTATCCTGTGGAATTTCAAATCCTTCTTTCCACCATTCATGAGGTATTGACTTTAAATTCCCTCCAATATTTGTATATGTTATCTTTATACCCAAATCTCTTATTCTTTTCTTTTCGTCAAGAGTATCCCACGTAACTATGAAAGTGTTGTTTACCTGAATTTCCGGTTGTCCAGAATAAACAATAATACGAGTTATAAACTTTCCTGCTTTTTCTCCATCTTCACTTATTGCCCATCCATCTGCTCTTACAGTTGTTTTTAAATGTCCATTTTCTTCTATATATACTTTTGCATCTTTATCTAAACACATCCTATAAATTTTCTCCTCTGCACTTATCCAGTAAGGTCCATCATAAGTATCTGCTTTTATAAAAATCTCATTTTCATCAAACTTTTTATTTTTATTCTTATCAACTCTAACTTCTTCAAATAAATGAAAATTTTTTTTTGAAATTTTTACTTTTAAAATTCCATTTTCAATATCAATTGTTTCACTATCTTCTTTTACTTGATTTAATAATGTCAAATTGTTCTTTTCTCCCAATTTAATTAAATAATTTGAAGGGAATCCATTATTATAATTTACAAAAAAATCAACTCCAAGCCATTTTATAGAACCTTTTTTACTCCATCTACTTCTTATACTTGTTTGAATTGGGACTTCTTTTCCATCTTCAAAAAGTTTAACATTTTCAATATCATCAAGGAGCCCCTCTGGTAAAGGAATACCTGTTGAAACTGGCACATTTTTTTCATCTGCAAATTCCTCTCCACTGATAACAATCAAAGGGATTTCTACTTTTTTTTCAATCTTTTTTGTGTTTTTTACTTTTCTGATTTTTGTAACATTTTCACATATTAAATTTCTCTTAGTATCCAATAATTTTGCAACAATATTTGATTCTCCAATAGGTAACGATTGTACATTTATTTCAAATCCAATATGGTCTGAACTTTTTATTTTTATTTCTGAAATTTCTTTTTCTTGCTCTAAATAGACCTGAACTATATAATCTTTAATTTTCCCTTCATACAAAAGATTTGGAGGATTTATTACGATTAGCCCTTGTCCATCTTTATCAGTATCAAAATAAAAAAATCTATCAAGGTAAATTTTTACTGTAGTTTGCTTTTCTTTTATTGGCCTTTCAAGACATAATGGCTTTTTTATAGAAATTTCTTTCAAATTTAATATAGGGTTGGAACTTAAAACTGAAATAGTAAGAAGTAAAAATATAAAAAATCCAATTTTTTTCACTTTTGTAAATATTAACACAATTTTTATTTTTAACCCCCTTTTAAATCCTAATTTACCTTAAATCTAATTTTTTGTCAAGTTTTTGCTTTGGCAAGACAATTTTATATCAAAAAGGACCTCATAGAAAAGAGAAAGAAATTTGACTTTTAATAAGATTTTGTGTTTAATATTTTTAATGGAAAAAATAAGAGAGCCAGTTGTAAGTGGTTATTTTTATCCAAGTGGGAAGGCACATCTTTTAAGAATGCTTGAAACATTTATTGATAGAAATCTACCAAAAGAAAAAGTAATTTCTGCTATCTGTCCCCATGCTGGATATATATATTCTGGAAAAACAGCAGGCCTTACTTATTCTAAAATAGAAATACCCCAAACAATTATAATTTTAGGTCCAAATCATACTGGTTATGGAGAACCATATTCAGTTAGTGACCATGATAAATGGCTAACTCCACTTGGAGAAGTAGAAGTAGATAAAGAATTAGTTGAAAAACTTGTAAAAAAAAGTAGATATTTACAGAAAGATGAAATTGCCCACATAAGAGAACACTCAATAGAAGTTCAAATCCCATTTATACAATTTTTAAAAAAACAATTTAAAATAGTTCCTATAACTTTAATGGGTTATGTTGATAATCCCGCATGGTATGAGATAGGAGAAATAATTGCTGAAGTTATCAAGGAGGAAAAAAAGGATTTTTTAATAATTGCAAGTTCTGATATGACCCATTATGAACCAAAAAAAATAGCAGAAGAAAAAGATAATTATGTTATTGAAGCAATATGTAGTTTAGATGAGGACCAGGTAATTAAGAGAATTGAAGAAAAAGATGTAAGTATGTGCGGTTATTCTGGAGTAATTGTAAGTATTGTTGCTTCAAAAATTCTTGGTGCTAAGGAAGGAGAACTTGTTTATTATACAACAAGTGCAGAGACATCAAAGGACTATTCACAGGTTGTTGGATATGCAGGGATAATAATTAAATAAAGTGTTTATCTTAAATTTAGTTTTTTTATCTTTAAACAGTTTTTTATTTGCAGGGATTTTTAACAGTCAAAGTTTTATTGAATTCTTTACAATATTTTTAATCTTCTTTTATTCTCAAATCCTTGGTATTTCTATAACTCTTGGTCTTTTTAAAATTTTAAATCCTAATTTTATATTGATTTGCCTAATTTTAATAACTATTTTTTTAATTCCCAAAATAAAAGGTTTAAAACTTCCAAAATTAAAAACCTTACCTTTTTCAATTTGTCTAATTTTATCTATGACAATTTCTCTACATCTTATATATATCTTAAATCTCTTAATTCTCCCTCCTTTAGTAACAGATGGACTTTTATATCATTTACCTTTTGCTGTTCATTATTATAAAACCTGTTCAATATCTTTACCAAATTTATATTTTACAGATATAGCAATGACATATTATCCAATTGGTGGAGAGATTTTTTATTTTTTTTCGCTTCTTGCAAAAGAAGAGTTTCTTTTAAATTTTACTCAATATCCTTTTCTTATCCTTGGGAGTTTTTCAATCTTTCTTATTTGTAAATCATTTGGTTTTTCAGATTTTCTTTCCTTTTTATCTGCTGCTTGTTTTTCTTTAATAAAACCGGTTTTAAAAGAATCAAGTATGTGCTTTGTTGATTTAATTATGGCAGGGACTTTTATCTCAACAATTTATTTCTTTAAAAAGGCAGAGAAAAAATATATACCAATTGGGATTCTCTCTTCATCAATATTAATTTCAGTTAAGACATTGTCTTTAATCTTCTGGATTTTAACATTACCTTTTTTATTTTTCAAAAAATTTGGGAAATATTCAAAGTTTTTCTTTTTTTCTATTTTTTTTCTTTTATTTTTTGGGTTTTTTTCTTATTGGAGAAATCTTTTTTCAACTGGAAATCCTTTCTATCCAGCAGAAATTTCTTTTTTAAATTTTACTTTATTCCCTGGGGCCTATGTATATTCTAAAACTCCTATTTTAGAAAAATTGAAACTATTATTAAAAATCCTTGCTTTTTCTCGCCTTCATATAGACCCATCAATAACTTTAAAAATACTTCTTTTTTACTTTTTTTTGATTTCTTTACCCCTTTCTTTTAAAAATAAACAATTATTAATTTTTTATTTAATATTCCCTCTTTCAGTTTTACTTTACCTTTTTCTTATACCAACTCATTATTACCAAATCAGACATTTTTTACCAGTTTATACAGTTTTATCAATTTCTTTAATAAATCCTTTTATTAAGTTTGAATTTCTCTTTCTTTCTGTTTTTCTGTATTTATTTTTTTCTGTGTTTCCATATTTATTTCTTCCAGGTTTTCTTTTAATTTTTTTCTTTTTAACAATTCCACTTATCTTAATCTCTTATTTTAAAAAAACGATTCTTTATTTTCTGCTTATTTTCTTAACTTTTCTTTTTATCTTTTTTCAAATTTATTTAACAGGACAAATATATAAAAAAACAAAATTTGAATTCTGGAAAAATTTCTATGGAAAAGAAGCAGAAATATGGGAATATGTTGAAAAGAATTCAAAAGATGGTAAAAATATTGCCTATATTGGAAGTTTATTTTTATATCCACTTTATGGAGAAAATTTAAAAAATAACTTGTTTTATCAATCAGTAAATTCAGTTGAAACATTGCCAGTTTATAAATATAGAAAAAAGATAAATTTCCCACAAGAACCACCAGAAAATTTATATAGAGAAAATCCTGATTTTGAAAAATGGTTTTCTGGAATTAAAAATAAAAAAATTGATTGGGTAATAATAAAAAATCAAGAAGGATTAATAGAAAAAAAATGGATAAACGAAAGGCCTGAACTATTTAAACTTATCTTTTCAAACCAATATATAGAAATTTATGAGGTTGAGATAATAAATTTAAAAACTTCTCATTTTGTAAAGTAAAACTCTATTATATCTCCGTCTGAAATTAAAGAGTTTGGTCCAAGGAATTTTAAAATACCCATATTTTTTGCTTTATTCCAGTCGCCTATCTCAATAAATTCTTTAAAATTCAACGCAACTCCTTTCACAAACCCCTTTTCAATATCTTTATGAATTTTCCCTGCTGCAGATTTTGCTGTTAAATCATTAGGAATAATCCATCCTTGGGCAACATTTCCTTTTATAGTGTAAAAAGTAATCATTCCAAGGATATCTAAAATACTTTTATAAAACTCTTTTAAATCATATATAATCGGAAAATTAGTTTTTATTTCCTTTTTTTTACCATTTGAGAAAATTAAAAATTCTTTTAAAGTTATCAATTCTGCCCCAGCTAATTGTTTTTTATCTATTTCAATCTCTTTCAGAAACCTCTCCTTCTTTAAAAAATCAAGACATTTTTCCCAAATTTTTGTATCTTTTTTTTCTCTTTCCCTTGCCTCTATAATGCTTTCAACTCTTTCTATATCATGATAAATTAATTCCATAATCAATGACTCCATTTCTTCCTGAGGATTACATTCATCTAAAAAATTTTTTACAATTAGAACAATAATATCTGATTCATAAAAATTTTTGAAATAATTAGATGGAAAACCTTCTCCTTCTGGAAAGCCCTTAAAATCATATATTTCAAATTCTGGATAGATAACTTTTTTTGGCTTTATAATCTCTTTTATTTTCTCAAGTCTTTCATCTTTATATATTCCAATTCCAATATTTGGTTTAAATGGATCAAATATTTCATCTGTTTTCCCTGTAATCTGTCTAAAAATATATGTCTTGCCACAACCAGAAAAGCCAAAAAAAGAAATCTTTATCATTCTATTGTCCCAAATTCTTTATAAATATATTCAGAAATTTTTTCAATTTTTTTAATCTCTCCTAATGGTGGCAACTCATCAGATACACCAAGTATTAACTTTGGTGAAAACATATCTATAACTCTTTTTGTAAAATCTATAACAAAATCAACTGAATAAGAGGGTAAAAAGAAAATTGCAGGTATTAAATCTAAAACTACAATTTCATTTCCAACTGCTTGTTTTATTTCTTGAAGTGTCATATCACACTGTGGATAAGGAGTTAAGGCCTCTATTCCTGAAAGATTAGAAATCTTTATGTATTTTAATATTAATTTTGAATTCCCATCCCAATGACTATGAACATATCTATTATTTTCTTTCATTATCTTCCCAATTTTTTTGCCATCTTGGTAAAAGAAATTTTTCTAAAATTGGAGGAGGAGTAAATTCATTTGTTGCATGGTCCCCAAGATTGAAAATTTTGCAATCAGATTTTAAAACTTCTTTTATCATTCTTTCGTCTCTCTCTTCACATGCCTCAAGATATTCTTCTATTGCTTTAGGATAATCTTTAAGAATATAAAAAGTATTTA
>JAMWCA010000062.1 GCA_023819545.1 Candidatus Omnitrophota bacterium | reverse complement strand
ACTTCAATTATTTCTTTCTGACCACAAACTTCTGCAAAAGATTGGGGCCTATATTTCCTTGCAAGTACAGTATACATTTCAATTATAATTTTACCATATTTTTATTAGCAATTAAATCTTTTTCTTTCAAGTTAGGACATAGTATTTATGTAGATAATAAAATGGCAAAATTCCTATTAATACAAGTTTGTTTATTCCCAGTAGTAAATTTTGAATTTTGATAGAGATATATTTTAAAATTTTTTTTTCAAGATGGATATTATCCCCTAACCGACGACCCTTTTTATAGACCTTCATATATTCCGTTTTTTTCTAAATTTTAATAAAATCTTTATTCCTTCGTCTATGATAAAGATAGAAAGAATTATCAAAATTAAACTTATATTACCGAGAAGATAATTTTTTTGTTTATAAAAAGAAATCATCTGAATTGTAAGAGCAATTATAGTTGTTAGAAACATTATTATTGATGGAACTAATATACTTAAAGATTTTCTTTTATTTAAGAAAAGATACAAACTACACAAAAATAAAATAATACCTGCAACTAACTGATTTGAAGCACCAAAAACAGGCCATATTTTTTGCCAGTTTCCAAAAGCAAGATAACCTGAAAAAATGATAACTAATAATGTTGCATTATATCTATTTCTTAAAAATTTAATTTTAAATGATAAACCAAAAAGTTCCTGTGTTATATATCTTGATATTCTTGTTGCAGTATCAAGAGTTGTTAAAACAAAACTATTAATCATAACAATTGCTAATAATTTCCCTATCTTTGGGTCAAAAATTTTCTTTAAAATCTGACCATAACCTGTTGCAAAAGTTCCAATCCAATCTCCCTTTTTCATCAAATCAGGATAATTTAACTCAGGAATTGAACTTGTCCAGAAAAGTCCAGCAGAAACAGATAATAATGCTAAAATTGATAAAAGTCCTTCTGTTAACATCCCACCATATCCAATTTTTCTTATATCTTTTTCATTTCCAATCTGTTTTGAAGTTGTGCCAGTTGAAACAAGACCGTGAAAACCGCTTATCGCTCCACAAGCAATTATAACAAACATCAATGGCCATAAAGAACCTTTTTCAGAAAAAAATGAAATATAAAAGGGTGTTTTAACAGATGGATGTGTTATTAAAAGTCCAATATAACCAAAAAATATACCTGAAAAAAGTATAAAAGACGAAAGATAATCTCTTGGCTGTAAAAGGATATTAACAGGTAAAATACTTGCAACAAAACCATAAATTAAAAGAATTATTATCCAGATTTTCAATGGATTTAATTTGATAACAATGGGTATTTCCTTTCCAATAATAAAAAAGATTAAAAGTAAAATAAGGCAAATAATTGTTGAGTAAAAAATTGAAAAGTTTTTTCTATAAACAAGGAAACCAAAAATTATCGCATCTATTATAAGGAAAAAAGTAGGGAATACAATTTTAGGTTCTTCAATAAATGTTTTTGCAGTCACTGCTGCAAAAACTGCTACAACTAAAATCAAAGAAAACCATAGAAATAAAGAGAATATAATTTTACTTTTTTCTCCAAGGATATTTTTTGTTATTTCTCCAGCTGTCTGTCCGTCATTTCTAACACTTAAAATTAAAGAAGAAAAATCATGTACCCCACCAAGGAAAATAGAACCCAAAATTATCCAGAGTAAAGCAGGACCCCATCCCCAAATACAAACAGCAATAACAGGACCTAAAATTGGACCAGCGCCAGCAATTGAAGAAAAATGATGACCAAAAAGAATTAACCAGTGTTTCGCAGGGATATAGTCAACTCCGTCTTTCTTTTTATATGCTGGTGTTTGTCTTTTTTCGTCAATTTCCCATAACCGTTCTAAAAACTTCCCATAAAAAATATAGGCAATTACAAACAAAACTAGTCCAAATAAAAATACAAATAAAGAATTCATTTTTACCTTTTAATAATTTTTAATTTATACCATTTTTTTCTCTTAGTCAATCATAAGTTATATTTTATACTCGTCAAGATAAGAAGGTATAAAAATATTTGAAATTTTAAAATTTTGTTTGAGAAATTCTGAAAATTTACCAACAACTTCTTCTTCGCCGTGAACTAAAAATATATTTTCTGGGAACTTTTTAAAGTTAGAAAGAAAATTCAATAATTCTTCTCTATCAGCATGAGCAGAAAAACCTTCTATCTTTTCAATCCTTGCTTTAACATTATAAAAATTACCAAGAATTCTAACCTGTTTTTCTTCAAGTATTTCTCTCCCAAGTGTTCCTTTTGCCTGATATCCAACAAAGACAATTGATGATTCTTCCCTTTCTATATTGTTAATAAGATGATGCTTTATTCTCCCACCTGTGCACATACCACTTCCTGACATTATTATTACTGACCCTTTTATATGGTTAATCATTTTTGACTCTTCAACTGACTTTGTAAAGTGTAAAAGAGGGAAATCAAATGGAGAAATCTTTTTTTCTATAAACTTTTCTGCTTCTCCATTAAGATATGTAAAATATTTTTTAAATAATTCTAATACTTCAATTGCCATAGGACTATCAAGGAATGTTAACAAATGAGGGATTCTATCTTCAATCAAAAGTTTTTTCAAATAATATAAAATCTCTTGTGCTCTCTCAATCGCAAAAGTTGGGATAACAATATTCCCTCCTTTTTTCACTGTTGCATTAATTATTTGTTCAAATCTATTTTCAGCACTCTCTCTTTTTTCATGAACTCTATCTCCATATGTTGACTCAATTATTAAAAAATCTGCATCTTCAATTATTTCAGGTGGAGGTAAAATTGGATTTTCTTTTCTACCAATATCTCCTGAAAAGACAATTTTTTTATTTTCTAAAATAATTTCAATTATTGATGAACCAAGAATATGTCCTGCATTATGGAATATAACTTCTATATTTTTATCTAATTTTATTTTCTCATTATATTCAACAACTTGAAAAAGTTCAAAGACATTCGCAGCATCTTTAGGTGTATAAAGTGGTATTTCAGGATATAAACCCTTTCTTCCTTCTTTTTCGTGTCTTTTTCTCTTTTTTTCTGCATCTTCAACCTGTATTTTACCTGAATCAATAAGTGCTATCTTTGTTATTTCAGAAGTTGGCTCTGTGCATAATATTTTACCTGAAAAACCATCTTTAACTATTTTTGGTAAATATCCTGAATGATCAAGATGTGCATGTGTAAGCAAAATAAAGTCAATATTTTTAACTGGAAAAGGAAACTTATCCCAATTTCTATTCTTTAAACCTCTTTCCTGAAATAAACCACAATCCACTAAAATATTTTTACCATTAGATGAAATTAAAAATTTTGAACCAGTTACATTTTTTGTTGCTCCAAGAAATTTAATTATCATAATAACTCCTTTTTATTTTTGAAAGTTGGAAAATTATTAAAAGTGCAACAATTGAATGAAATATAGATGTAACTAAAAAAGGTGCTCTGATACCTATAATTTTACCTGTATATCCACCTATTAAAGGACCAAAAGCAAGTCCGAGCATACTTATAGAATTGAATAAACCATATGCTTTGCCTATTGCCTCTTCTTTAATAAATTTTTTAATTAAAGAATTTACCGACGGAACAATTCCAGCAATACTACCAACAAAAAGGATTCTTAAAATAAAAAGTTGTGATACTGAATTAACAAAAAAATGTCCCAAAGTTGTTATAGAAGCAAAAATTGAACAATTTATAATTAACCTTAAATAACCTATTTTATCTGCTATAAGACCTAAAACTGCTGCAGTTATCCCCTCTATTATTGCTGCCACTCCAATAATTATTCCTGTAATAGTATTTAACTTAAGAGGTGAAGTTATTATCTCTTTTATAACAAGAGGGAAAGAGGGATTTAAAATTGTATGGCTTAACCTAACACCAAACATAATTATAGTTGCAAGCCAGAACCCTTTAATCTTAAAAATATCCTTGAAAGTAATATCATTTTTTATTGATTTATTATTTTCTCTATTTTCCTTTGCAAATAATAATACTAAAAGACCTCCAAGAAAAATTATAAGACCTCCTATCCTAAAAGTAATTCTATAGCCAAATCTATCTGCAAAAAAACCACCAAATAAAGGACCAACTGAATTCCCTATTGAAACAGCTGCCTGCATCATACCAAGAGTAAAACCACTTTTCTCTATTGGAACAACTGAAGCAACAAGTGTAACCGAAGCAATGATTGTTCCAGTTAAAGCACCTTGTAATAATCTACATACAAACAATTGTTTTACTGTCTTAACAATAGACATAAGAAATAATATCAATGTTCCTGCAAACATACTTCTTACAACCATAACCTTTCTTCCATATCTATCTGCAAAATGTCCCCATATAGGAGAAAATATAACAAATGTAAAACCACTTGATGAAAGAATAATACCTGCCCAGTATGTTTGAGATGAAATGTCTTTTATTCCAAGTTCTGAAATAAAATATGGTAAAAAAGGTAAAGCAAAAGAAAAACCACTTATTGACAATATCTGAGCGATAAAAGCAGAAATAAAAGTTTTTTTCCACATTTTTCTAAAATTTTTACAATTTTACAATTTTTAAAATTTTAAAACAAATTTTATTTATGGTATAATAAATTTAAATCGGGGCGTAGCGCAGTCCGGTTGAGCGCGCTTGGTTTGGGACCAAGAGGTCCTCGGTTCAAATCCGAGCGCCCCGACCTTTCATTCTAATTTTGACAAAGATTTTAAAGTGATAGAAGAGGGGAAAAATGAAATTTTCAACAAGGACAAGATATGGTTTAAGGGCTTTAATTGATTTAGGAGTTTATTACCAAGGGAAACCAGTTTTGGTCAAAGAAATTGCGAAAAGGCAAAACCTATCAGAAAGATATCTTGAGCATATTATGCTTGCATTAAAAAAAAGTGGTATTTTAAGAAGCATAAAAGGAGGGAAAGGCGGATATATGTTTTTGAAAGAACCATCTGAAATTAAAATCAGTGAAATTATAGAAATTCTTGAAGGTTCTCTATCTCCGGTTGAATGTGTAGAGAAAAAGGAAATATGTAAAAAAAGTGAATATTGTGTTGCAAGGGAATTGTGGTGTGAAATAAAAAGTGAAATTTTAAAATATCTTGAAGGAATAACATTAAAACAACTTATTGAAAGACAAAAGAAAAAAAATCAAAGTGGAAAAAATATAGTTTTCTATGAAATTTAAAAGAGGAGAAAAAATGAGATTTGCAGAGAATATAACAAAACTGATAGGCAATACACCACTGGTAAAGATAAATAAAGTTGTAAAGGATTGTTATGCTGAAATCTATGCAAAACTTGAATTTTATAATCCATGTGGTTCAGTAAAAGACAGAATTGGGGTTAGTATGATTGAAGATGCAGAAAAAAGAGGATTGATAAATAAAAACACAGTAATAATTGAACCAACCAGTGGAAATACAGGGATTGCACTTGCTTTTGTTTGTGCACAAAGAGGATATAAATTAATTTTAACAATGCCAGAAAGTATGAGTGTTGAGAGGAGGAAATTACTAAGTTTATTTGGAGCAGAGATTGTTTTAACACCAGCAGAGGAAGGTATGACAGGCGCAGTTAAGAAAGCAGAAGAACTATTAAAAAAATATAAAAATTCATTTATGCCACAACAGTTTAAAAATCCAGCAAATCCAGAAATACATAGGAAGACAACAGCAGAAGAAATATGGCAAGATACAGAAGGGAAAATTGATATATTTGTAGCAGGGGTTGGAACAGGAGGGACAATAACAGGAGTTGGAGAAGTTTTAAAAAAGAGAAAGAAAGATGTGAAAATTATTGCTGTTGAACCAGAAAACTCACCAGTTCTATCAGGGGGAAAACCGGGTAGGCATAAAATTCAAGGTATTGGAGCAGGTTTTATACCAGAAATTTTAAATTTGAAAGTTATAGATGAGATAATAAAAGTAAAGGATGAGGATGCAATTGAAACAGCAAAAAGATTAGCGAAAGAAGAAGGGATTTTATGTGGTATTTCATCAGGTGCTGCTACTTTTGCTGCAATTGAAATTGCAAAAAGAAAAGAAAATAAAAATAAAATAATAGTTGTTATTTTGCCTGATACAGGGGAGAGATATTTATCTGTTTTATAAAAAAGGAGAGATATGGAAAGAATTATTACAGAAGGAATTGTTAAAAGTTATATGAATGATTTTTTAAAAAATTTAGAAGTTGATGTAATTATTGCTGGTGCAGGTCCAAGTGGCCTTGTGTGTGGTTATTATCTTGGGAAAAGTGGCATTAAAACAGTTATTTTTGAGAAAAATTTAAAGATTGGTGGAGGGATGCCAGGAGGAGGAATGATGTTTAATAAAATAGTTGTTCAGGAACAAGCAATTGAAATTTTAAAAGAATTCAAAATAAGTTATAAAAAATTTGAAGAAAGTTACTACATAGTTGATTCTATTGAAGCGATTTCTGCACTTACATATAAAACGATTAAACAAAAAGTAAAAATTTTTAATCTTATAAATATTGAAGATGTTGTTATAAGGGAAAAAAGAGTAAATGGAGTTGTTATAAACTGGACAAGTACAAATATTGCGAATCTTCATGTTGACCCTCTTGCAATTTTATCAAAATATGTTGTAGATGCAACTGGACATGATTGCGAAATATGTAAAATTGTTGAAAAGAAGATTGGAGACATAACTGTGAAAGGAGAAAAATCAATGTGGGCAGAAAAAGGAGAAAGTGAAATTATAGAAAATACAAAACAGGTATATCCTGGGTTGATTGTTTGTGGAATGGCAGCAAATGCTTTTTATGGTTCTCCAAGAATGGGAGCGATATTTGGAGGTATGTTTTTATCAGGTAAAAAAGCAGCAGAAATTATAATTGATTCTATTAAAAGTGGAGGTAAAAATGAAGACAATTAAAGAGATAAATGAGAGAATTAAGAAAGGAGAAGCAGTAGTTTTAACAGCAGATGAAATTATTGAACTTAAAAAGACAACTAATTCAAAAAAATTAGCAAAAGAAATAGATGTTGTAACTACAGGGACATTTGGTCCTATGTGTTCATCTGGTGTTTTTTTAAATTTTGGTCATTCAAAAACAAGGATAAAAATTGGAGGGGGAAGAGTATATTTAAATAATGTTGTTGCATATTCTGGACTTGCTGCTGTTGATGTTTATTTAGGAGCAACTTCATTACCAGAAGATGACCCAAGAAATTCAAAATATCCAGGAGAGTTTAAGTATGGAGGTGGACATGTAATTGAAGATTTAGTTAGTGGTAAA